>JBASML010000329.1:0-16535 GCA_049656845.1 Syntrophaceticus sp. | reverse complement strand
TATGGGAGTTCTGGTAGTAGAGGCAGGTGAACGTAGTGGAGCATTAATCACTGCCTATAATGCCTTAGAACAGAATAGAGAGGTTTTTGCTATACCTGGAGCATTGACAAGTGAGTATAGCCGGGGGACCAACAGGTTGATCAAACAAGGAGCAAAACTGGTTGAAACTGCAGCAGATATCGTTGAAGAATTTCCATATTTAAACTGGGTCCCGGTACCTCAAACACCTCAAAAAAAGAGTTTGGAACCAAGTTTAACCATTGAAGAGTCTTGTGTTTTGCAAAAGCTTAGTTTAGAACCAATACATATAGACCAGCTGGTAGAAAAGACCGGATTATCAGTGTCAATTGTAGGGGGTATTTTAACATTGCTTGAGTTTAGAGGTTTAGCCAAGCAGTTACCTGGTCATTATTATATTAATCCAGAATTAGATGCTCTGGATCAAAAAAGGTGACGGGCTTATGTCAAAAGTATTAATAATTGTGGAATCTCCAGCCAAAGCCCGGGCAATCAGTAAGTTTCTAGGAAAAAATTACTCTGTCAAGGCATCTTTAGGGCATGTTCGAGATCTACCTAAAAGCCGTTTGGGTGTTGATGTGGAAAACAACTTTACTCCAAAATACATTACCATCCGTGGCAAAGGTGATGTGATTAAGGAACTACGTTCTGCTGCCAAGAAGGCAGATCAGGTTCTCTTAGGACCTGACCCGGACCGGGAGGGAGAGGCTATTGCTTGGCATCTGATGCAGATCCTGGGAATCCCCGAGGATGAGAAATGCAGGATAGAGTTCCACGAAATTACTAAAAATGCCTTAATTAAAGCAGTGAAGGAGCCAAGGCTGATAGATCAGGGTAGGGTAGATGCTCAGCAGTGCAGGCGTATTTTAGACCGTCTGGTGGGTTACAAGCTAAGCCCATTGCTTTGGCGTAAAGTCAAGAGAGGGTTAAGCGCTGGCCGTGTGCAATCTGTGGCAGTGCGCCTTATCTGTGATCGGGAACAGGAAATTCGGGAGTTTCAGCCAGAGGAATATTGGAGCATCACCGGCTATTTCAAAACCGAAGAAAACAGTTTAGAGGCGCAGCTGATCCGCAAAGGGAAGGAAAAGATAACCCTTTCTTCTCAAGAAGATGTTGATCAAGTGCTTAGGGAACTTGATGGCGCTACTTTCAAGGTGAGTAAAATAACCAAACGAGAGCGTAAGCGCAATCCTGCCCCTCCTTTTACTACTAGCACTCTCCAGCAGGAGGCAAGCCGTAAACTCAATTTTCCTGTAAAGAAAACAATGCAGATTGCCCAGCAGCTGTATGAGGGCCTGGATTTAGGCAAAGAGGGAGCTACCGGGTTGATCACTTATATGCGTACTGATTCTACCAGGGTTTCAGATGGAGCCCAAGCTGCTGCCCGGGATTATATCGCAGAGGCAATAGGTTCTGAGTATGTACCGGAAAAACCACCGCATTATAAAAAATCTCCCCGGGCACAGGAGGCCCATGAGGCTATTCGCCCTACAGAAATTACACGTTCTCCGAAACAGATTAAAGATTACCTTTCCCGGGATCAGTATAGATTATATAAATTAATATGGGAGCGTTTTTTGGCAAGTCAAATGAAACCTGCTTTGCTTGATGTCACAACAATTGATATCCGAGGGAATGACTATCTTTTCCGGGCAAGCGGTTCAGTAATTAAATTTCCAGGTTTTATGAGGGTCTATACAGAGGCTAAAGAGGACGAATCGCTGCTGCCTTCTGTTATGGAAGGAGCCATATTGGATTTAATTAAATTTGAGCCAAAACAGCACTTCACCCAGCCTCCTGCTCGTTATACAGAAGCAAGCCTGGTCAAGACTCTGGAGGAAAATGGTATTGGCAGGCCTAGCACATATGCCCCGATTATTGCTACTATTCAAAGCCGCGGTTATGTCTGCAAGGAAAACAAGCATCTCTATCCAACTGAATTGGGCCAGATAGTTGTGGATCTCTTAAAGGAATACTTTTCTAAGATTATTGATGTTGAATTTACTGCAGAGATGGAGGAAAAGCTTGATCAAGTAGAAGAAGGGGTATTTGTATGGCAAGATGTTGTCAAAGAATTTTATGGCCCCTTCGAAAAAGACCTGCTTCACGCAGAAAAAGAAATTGCTGTGATCCCTATTGAAGAGGAAACAAGTGAAGAAAAATGCCCTAAATGTGGGCAGAATTTAAAGGTGAAACAAGGAAGGTACGGGAAATTCCTGGCCTGTCCCGGATTTCCAGAATGTCGTTATACTAAGCCTTTTCTAGAGGAAACAGGCGTTTTGTGTCCCCGCTGTAAAGGTAAAATTGTTGTGCGCAGGTCCCGTAAAGGAAGGAAGTTTTACGGTTGTATTAATTATCCGGAGTGTGATTTTACTTCCTGGGATGAACCTGCCACTGAGTATTGCCCGGAATGCGGGCATTTTCTGGTTTACCGGGGAAAGATGAAAAAGCTTTACTGCCCAAATTGCAAAAAAACAGTGCAGGAAGAGGAACAACCCTCTGCATCTGAGGTGAAGTGATGGGATCAGTATTAATAATTGGCGGTGGATTGGCCGGGTGTGAAGCAGCCTGGCAGGCAAGTGGCTTGGGAGTAAATGTAACTCTTTATGAAATGCGTCCGCAAAAAGCCACTCCGGCACACCATACCGAATTGCTTGCAGAACTTGTCTGCAGCAATTCCCTGCGGGCCACAGCTCTTTCCAATGCGGTTGGATTGCTTAAAGAAGAGATGAGGATGGCGGGGTCATTAATTATAAGGTGTGCAGAGCAGAGCTCAGTGCCAGCTGGGGGTGCCCTGGCTGTAGATAGGATAAAGTTTGCGGAGAGCGTAACCGAAGCCATTGTTGCCAATTCACGCATTAACCTGGTACGGGATGAAGTTGTTCAGATTCCCGAACACCGCCCATTAGTTATTGCTACAGGACCCCTAACCTCTGATAAGTTTAGCAATAGTTTGGCATCTCTAACAGGAGAAGAATATCTTTCCTTTTATGATGCTGTGGCTCCATTGGTTACACTGGAATCGTTAAATACAAAGCTTATTTTCCGGCAATCCCGTTATGGAAAAGGGGAAGCGGCATACCTTAATGCTCCACTTAATGAAGAAGAATACAGACGCTTTTGGGAAAGCCTGGTGACAGCTGAAGTTAATGATCCCCATGCCTTTGAACAAAACCTTTTTTTTGAAGGGTGCCTTCCACTGGAGGTTATGGCTCGGCGTGGATTTAATACCTTGCGTTTTGGCCCTCTTAAACCTGTAGGCCTGATAGACCCTCGTACAGGCAGGGAAGCCTTTGCTGTGGTTCAATTGAGGCAAGATAATGCCGCAGGGAGCATTTACAACCTTGTAGGTTTTCAAACCCAACTCAAATGGGGAGAACAAAAGCGCGTTTTTAGGATGATTCCGGGATTAGAAAACGCCGAATTTGTACGCTTTGGTGTGATGCATAGGAACACTTTTTTGCATAGCCCTAAGCTTTTACAACCGACACTGCAGATGAAAAAGGTGCCTGAAATACTATGTGCCGGGCAGATTACTGGTGTTGAGGGTTATGTGGAATCTGCAGCTAGTGGGTTAATAGCAGGGATCAACAGCGCTCGTCTTGCCTTAGGGAAAGATCCTCTTATACCACCACAGGAATCGGCACATGGAGCCCTTTGCTGGTATGTTGCCACATCTAAAAGCTTTGATTTTCAACCGATGAATGTTAATTTTGGTCTTTTTCCCCCGCTTCCCAGCAAAATGCCGCGGCGCCTGAGGGCGAAAAGCTTTGCTGATAGAGCGCTTAAGTCTTGGTCCCAATTTCTCACAAAAATAGATTAAAAACACTTTAAAAAAATGCTGTTGCCAGGACCAGGAAAGATATGGTATGTTATATTGTGAAAAGAGGAAGAGGTATTATTTCTATGGAAAACTGGAAGGATATTTGTGACGATTTTTTAAAATATTTAAGAACCCAGAAAAACCTTAGTGAACAAACTGTTCTTAGTTACAGCTCTGATCTCAAGCACTTTCTGAAATACCTTGACTCTATGCAGATTAAAGAACCAGCAGAGGTCAATTTAAGAGTCATTCGCAATTATCTTTCCCAATTACATGAAGCAGGTTATGCTCACAGCACTATTTCACGCAGGTTAGCCTGTCTGCGGTCCTTATTTAGATATCTTTGTCAAACTGATAAAATAAAAGATAATCCCCTGGTACTGGTAAGAACACCCAAGAAAGCAAAGCGTTTGCCACAGTTTCTCTATTCCACTGAGGTTCAATGCCTCTTAAATAACACATGGGAAAAGGGGAAGCTGGGCATTCGAGATCATGCACTACTGGAACTGCTTTACAGCTCTGGCCTACGGATCGGTGAAGTGGTGCAAATTAATGTTGGAGATGTGGAATTTGAACTGCGTTCTCTGCGAGTTAAAGGCAAGGGTGAAAAGGAGCGCATTGTTCCATTTGGCTCTTTTGCCAGTGATGCCTTGCAGAGGTATATGAAAGAGGGACGGCCGCTGCTTTCCGGAAAGAAAAAGCCGTTACCTACAGACCCCCTTTTTGTTAATTGGAGGGGGGAGCGGCTAACAACAAGAGGGGCTTATGGTATTATTACCAAGTATTTAAAAAAGGTGGCTCCTAACAGGAACCTGACACCACATTCACTGCGGCATACTTTTGCCACACATCTCCTAAATGGTGGCGCTGATCTTCGTTCAGTACAGGAACTTCTAGGGCATTCTAGAATGTCAAGCACCCAAATTTATACACATGTAACAGGGGAACGGATTAAAGCTGTCTATGAAAAAGCACACCCGCGAGCAAAAGAGCAGGAATGAGGGGGTTAAGATGTTGATCGGAACTACAGTGATTTGTGTTCAACGAGATGGAAATGTAGCTATAGGTGGGGATGGACAGGTTACTTTTGGCAATAACACCATTATGAAAGCAAATGCCTGTAAAATTCGGAAGTTATATAATGGTCGTATTTTGGCAGGTTTTGCGGGTTCTGTGGCGGATTCATTGACACTCTTTGATAAATTTGAGCGTAAGCTTGAAGAATATCGCGGCAATTTGACGCGGGCAGCAGTCGAACTAGCCCGGGATTGGCGTATGGATAGAGTTCTCCGACGCCTGGAGGCACTTTTAATTGTGGCAGATCAAGAACACCTCCTTATTATTTCTGGGAGTGGTGAGGTGATTGAACCTGATGACGGTATTGCGGCAATTGGTTCTGGATCAGCCTATGCATTGGCCGCTGCCAGGGCATTGATCCAGCATACCTCAATGGAGGTTGATCAGGTAGTACAATCTGCTCTGGAGATTGCTGCTTCCATATGTATTTACACCAATGATTATATTACTATAGAAAAGCTATAAGAGGTGAAAACCAGGTGGAGGAATTAACCCCACGGCAGATTGTAGCCGAACTAGACCGATTTATTATCGGCCAGCAGGAGGCGAAAAAAGCAGTTGCTATTGCCCTGCGCAATAGGTATCGCAGGCGTCAACTATCACTGGAACTTCAGGATGAGATTATCCCGAAAAACATTATTATGATTGGCCCAACTGGTGTAGGAAAAACTGAAATTGCGCGGCGTCTGGCGAAACTTGTTAAAGCTCCTTTTGTAAAGGTAGAAGCGACTAAGTTTACAGAAGTTGGCTATGTGGGTAAGGACGCGGAATCGATGGTCAGGGACCTGGTAGAGGTCGCCATTAGAATGATAAAACAAGAAAAAATGGCTGAGGTTGATGAGAAGGCAAATAAGCTTGCTGAGGAAAGAATCCTAGAGATACTTGTTCCTTCTTCAAGGCGCCGCAAATCCTTGAAAAACCCCTTGGAAGTTTTTTTTGGGGAAATGAGCGAAGAGGCTGAAGAGGCGGAAACCACAGCGGATCTACAGAATGCCAGGCTCTTGCGAGAAAGGGTTGCCAAAGAACTGCATGCCGGAGCCCTGGAAGAGCGCCAAATTGAAATTGAAGTGGAAGAAAGCCATCAGAATACCCTCGAGGTTTTTACCCTCGGGGGGATGGAGGAAATGGGCATTAATCTTCAGGATATGTTGGGGAGCTTTATTCCCAGGAAAAAAAAGAAGAGGCGTGTGTCTATCCGGGAAGCGCGGCAGATATTAGCCCATGAAGAAGCACAGAAACTGGTGGATATGGATGAGGTAATTTCTTTAGCAATTGAGAGGGTTGAGCAGGATGGTATTATTTTCCTGGATGAAATCGATAAGATCGCTGGTCGGGAAAATACCACTGGTCCTGATGTTTCACGTGGCGGAGTACAGCGCGATATCTTACCTATCATCGAAGGATCAACTGTGATGACCAAATATGGGCCAGTAAAAACAGATTATGTTTTATTTATAGCTGCTGGTGCCTTTCATGTATCAAAACCCGCAGATCTGATTCCGGAACTACAGGGGCGTTTTCCTATTCGTGTCGAATTAGAACCTCTAGAGAAGGATGATTTTCTGAAAATTTTAACAGAACCGGATAACTCTTTAATACGACAGTACACAGCACTCTTGAGTACCGAGGGGGTGGATGTGGAATTTACAGTGGATGCTTTAGAGGAGATAGCTGAAATGGCCTATCTTGTCAATAATCAAGCTGAAAATATTGGAGCTAGGCGGCTGCATACCATTTTAGAAAAAGTTCTCGAAGAAATCTCCTTTCAAGCCCCTGAACTTTCTCAGCAACGGGTTGTTATAAATAAAAATTATGTAGCTGAGCGCCTGGAGGGGATAATTGCAGACGGAAATTTAAGCAGTTATATTCTTTAAAAATAGGGGTTAACAATTTTTCTGGTGAAAGCAAACTTTTTGCTTTCACCATTTATTTTTTGTCGAATTAGGAAGGATATTTTAAGTGGACCTAGAAACTATTACTAATTAAAAGAATGTTGTCCCTCTGATCGTTAACAGCTCGCTAACAGCATTGAAAATATTAAGATCATTGGAAAAATTAGCAGGAGGGGTGTTATGGTCAAGAATCTTGGAGATCCGTTAATCTCAATACTCAAAAGTGCTCTTGATGTCAACTGGCTGCGACAGCAAGCAATCAATCAAAATATAGCGAATGTTGATACACCTAATTATAAAAGGACTGATGTTAATTTTAAGAATATCTTAGAGAAAAAGAATGTAACCCGGGGACTATGTTTAAACAGAACAAATTGTGCGCACTTGAACGGAAACAGTAAAGAGAAACAGACTCTACCACTGGTACATCAGACAGAAACGAGAAACAGAAATGATGGAAATAATGTTGTTTTAGAGCAGGAAAATGCCCTGATGGCAGAAACACTTTTACAGTACCAGTTTCTGACCCGGCTGACCACAGAGCATTTAGATATGCTGAGAATGGCTATTACTGAAGGGAGGCGTTAGAGATGAGTTTGTTTACGGGTATTGATATTAGCAGTAGTGGTTTGACCGCTCAAAGACTGCGACTTGATGTTATAGCCAGCAATATTGCCAATGCAGAGACAACCAGATCCGGGGAAATTGACGCAAATGGTCGCCCGGTTCCTTACCGCAGAAAAAGTGTTGTTTTTGAAGCCGGAACTCCCTTTAATGCTTGCCTCCGGCGGAAGTTGGGAAGTACCAGTGGTGTTAGGGTGAGTAAGATAGCTGAAGATACTAAGGCCCCACGACTGCTTTATAACCCTGACCACCCGGATGCAGATGAAGATGGGTATGTCCGGATGCCCAATATCAATATTCTCGAGGAAATGGTAGATTTAATCAGTGCTACGCGTTCCTATGAGGCGAATGTAGCATCTCTCAATGCTGTTAAGGAAATGTGTTTGCGAGCACTAGAAATTGGTCGTCGCTAAAGATTAGTTGAGGGGGTAGAGCATGGAGACAATTAATGGTATTCAACCAATAGCAGGAAGGACGTTTTTGCCAAAAACTAATACTAGTAGTGGGACATCATTTAAGGACATTTTATTGTCTGGACTACACCAGGTGAACAGCTTGCAGAAAGATGCCGAAAAAAAGGCTAGTGATTTGGTTTTGGGAGATATTAATAGCTTTCATGAAGTTATTATAGCTACTGAAAAGGCATCATTGGCACTACAGATGATGGTTCAGTTCCAGAACAAAGCAATTGATGCTTACCATGAAATTATGCGCCTTCAATTATAAGAATTAGGTTGATATGCTGTGGATCTGAAGGAGATACTTTTAAAACAAAAAGAAAAATTTCTTAATTTCTGGAACAAACTTTCGTCAACGCAAAAAGTTCTTTTTGGAAGTGGAATAGTAGTCATAATACTTGTTGCTGTATTTCTAGTAATGTTTGTTAGTAGACCAAAATATGTGCCTCTTTATACGGATCTTGATCCTGAAGATGCGGCAGCTATAACTGAATATTTAAAAGAGCAAAAGGTACTATACAAACTGGAGGACAATGGCTCAACAATTCTTGTTCCCCAGTCGCAAAAATATGATCTGCGGCTATCTCTGGCCCATGAGGGTATACCAAAAGGTGGAAGTGTTGGTTTTGAATCTTTTGATGAAACGCGTTTTGGGGAAACAGAAAGTGAGCGTAGGATAAGGTATTTCGTAGCACTTCAGGGGGAATTGGAGCGCACTATTTGTGAGTTGGATGCAGTTGAGGAAGTGCGTGTACATATCGTTGTGCCGGAGCCATCACTTTTTCTGGATGAAGAGAAGGACGCTACAGCTGCTGTTTTGGTTAAATTGAAACCCGGTTCTGACCTAGATGAAGAACAAGTAAATGGGATAATTAATCTTGTAGCCAGCGGAGTTGAAGGGTTAAAGCAAGATAATGTGACAGTAGTTGATACAAAAGGGAATATTCTCTCTGCGGGGATGAATGGCAATGCTGATAACGCAATGGCTACTCAATTAACTACAAAACAGCATAAGATCGAGCAAGCTTATGAAGAAAATATCGAGAAATCTCTGCGGGAGATGCTCGATCAAATAGTTGGACAGGGAAAAACGGTGGTGAAAGCTCATGCAACCCTGGATTTTGATCATGTGGAGATTCAAAGGGAAATTTATGGTGATAAAGCAATCAGGAGTCAAGAGATAGAGGATGAGTCTGTTGCAGAGAATGGTTCTTCACCCAGTGGGGTTCCTGGCAGCGACAGTAATATACCTGGTGATCAATACCAAGAAGTAGATAGGGACACATCTACATCTACTTCCCAAAGCACCAGAAAAACCACCAACTATGAGATTGACCAGGAAGCCGAGCACCGAATAGTTGCACCAGGTGCAGTAAAACAGCTTTCCCTTTCTGTAGTCTTGGATACCCAACCAGGTTCTGTACAGCAAAATGAGATAACCGACCTGGTCACTGCCGCGGTGGGACTGGATCCTGAACGCGGTGATCAGCTGACCGTGACCTGTATGCCTTTCGACAGGAGTTGGTCAGAGAAACTGGAAAAGGAAATGGCAGCTAAAGAAAGACACCAGCAGTTGTTATATTATGGTATAGCCGCTGCAGTAGTTCTTATATTTCTAATAATTATAGCTGTGATTGTTTTCAGGAGAAGGCAAGGTATGGAGGATGTGATCGATTACTCTGCTGGGCGCCAGCCGACTGTAGAAGAGGTTTTAGAAATGCAAAAGGGTGAATTAGCAGTTGAGGAACAGGAAAAGACGCGTGTTGTTGAAAATATAAAAGCCCAGGTGAAACAACAGCCAGACAGAGTAGCTGAACTGATTAAAACCTGGTTAGATGAGGATCAGAGGTGACAAGGTGAAGAGCATAACCGGGAGACAAAAGGCCGCCATTCTATTAATTTCCCTTGGCCCCGATCTTTCTTCTCAAATCTTTAAGCACCTACCTGAGGATGAGGCTGAAAAACTAACACTAGAGATTGCCAATATTGGAAAGGTATCTCCAGAAACGAGGGATGAGGTTTTTCAAGAATTCTATCAGATTTCAATGGCAGATAATTATATAAGCCAGGGAGGAATAGATTATGCGAAAGAACTCCTGGATAAAGCTTATGGTGAACATAAGGCTACAGAAATTATCAACCGGCTGACAGCGAACCTTCAGGTGCGGCCATTTGATTTTATAAGGAAAGCAGATCCTGGACAGCTGATCAATTATATTCAATATGAGCATCCACAGACAATTGCTTTAATCTTGGCTTACCTGGATGCTGACCAGGCATCTGCAGTGCTTTCAGAGCTACCCATTGAGATGCAGGCAGATGTGGCCCGGAGGATTGCTCTTATGGAAAGTACTACACCGGAAGCTCTTCGGGAAGTGGAAAGGGTATTGGAACGCAAACTCTCATCTGTGGTCACTCAGGATTATACAAGTGCTGGTGGGGTAAAAACCCTTGTGGATGTTCTGAATCGGGTAGATCGTGCGACAGAAAAAACCATTATTGAAACCTTGGAGGTCAAAGATCCCGAATTGGCTGAGGAAATTAAACAACTGCTCTTTGTTTTTGAGGATATTGTGCAGTTGGATGATCGTGCGGTGCAGTTAATTCTTCGGGAGGTTGATTCCCATGACCTAGCTCTTGCTCTCAAAGGGTCAGGAGAAGAAGTGATGAATAAGATCGAACGCAATATTTCTGAAAGGGCAGCCCAAATGTTAAAAGAAGACCTGGAATATATGGGACCTGTGCGCTTGCGTGATGTGGAAGAAGCCCAACAGAAGATTGTAGCTGTGATTCGCAAACTTGAGGAAGAAGGACAGATCATCATTACCAGAGGTGGGAGGGATGAAATCATTGTTTAGAGTGATTAAAGCTGACTATCTTTATTTATCTCCGCCCAGGGTAATTGTTTCGCCTAAAAAGGATAAAAAGGATAAAGATAAAAATAACGGTCATCATCAAACAGAAGTTATTATAGCTGAAACCGAGCTTATGGTTCAGCAACTGTTAAATGAGGCCAGGGAGAAAGCTGAAAAGATCATTTCTGATGCCCAGATGGAAGCAGAAATGATTATAGATAATGCCCAGAAGAAAGTGTGTGAATTAGAACAAAGGGCACAACAAGAGGGTTATGAAAGCGGTTTTTTGTCTGGCAAGAATGAGCTGGCTGGAGAACGGGAGAGATTATACGCTGAAATAAACAGACAAAAAGAGTCCCTAATAAAGGAAAGGAACGTTCTTATTGACCAATTAGAACCAGAAATTATTCAACTAGCAGTAATTATTGCTAAGTGTATTATCCATACAGAACTTAAGATTGCTCCAGAACAAATCAAGTCCATCGCTAAGGCGGTACTAGATAAGGCCCAGGGTGATGGGGAGCTTATTTTAAAGGTTTCTTCACAGGATTATGATGCTATTAGTTCTTTAATTGAAAAAGATGCTGCCCTTGAGACCCAAATAAAAGTGGAGGCTGATAATGCCCAAACCATGGGATGCCGCTTAGAAACTCCTTTTGGTGAAATCGATGCTTCTATTGATGGGCAACTTCAAGAAGTTGCCTATGAATTACTAGAAGTGAGCAAAAAATGATTAGCTTGAAAAAATACATGAAACACATAGAGAACTTTAATCCCATAAAATACAGAGGCAAGATTGAGCAAATTATTGGCTTAACTATTGAAGCCGTAGGCCCCTGGGGTAATGTAGGGGAACTTTGTTATATTAATACACCTGAGGGAAGGATCAAAGCGGAAATTGTAGGTTTTAAGGGAGAGCGAACCATTCTCATGCCCCTGGGTGAGCTACAGGGTGTAGGACCCGGATGTGAGGTGGTGGCATCTGGAGATATCTTTAAGGTAGGAGTTGGAGCAGGTTTAAAAGGGCGAATCCTTGATGGATTGGGCCAGCCCCTTGATGGAAAGGGCCCAGTTTTAGTCGAAGATTGGGTTCCAGTTGTTTCTAATGCTCGTAATCCATTGGAAAGAGCCAGGATTCGGGAGCCCTTACCTTTAGGTATTAAGGCTATTGATGGTATCCTCACCTGTGGAAAGGGACAGCGCTTGGGGATATTTGCAGGTAGTGGAGTGGGGAAGAGCATCCTCTTGGGTATGATTGCCCGCAATACTGCGGCAGATGTTAATGTGATTGCTTTGATCGGAGAGCGTGGCCGGGAGGTCCGTGAATTTATCGAAAGAGATTTAGGAGAAGACGGTTTAAAACGCTCTGTAGTGGTTGCTGCTACCTCGGACCAGCCAGCCCTTGTTAGATTAAAGGGTGCAATGGTAGCAACTGCTATCGCAGAATATTTTCGTGATGAAGGGCAAGATGTTTTACTTATGATGGATTCAGTTACCAGGTTTGCGATGGCTCAGCGAGAGATAGGGCTTGCAGTAGGAGAACCGCCTGCAACCCGTGGCTATACCCCATCGGTATTTGCCATCTTACCAAAGCTTTTGGAAAGGGCAGGGACATCCATGAAAGGTACCATTACGGGCCTTTATTCGGTTCTTGTAGATGGTGATGATCTAAATGAGCCTATTTCAGATGCTGTTAGGGGTACCCTTGATGGTCACATAATCTTGTCCCGTGATTTGGCAGCTAAGAACCATTATCCTGCCATCGATGTGCTTAATTCGGTGAGCAGGGTTATGATTGATATTGTTGATCAAGAACATTTAAGAATGGCCAATCGGATGCGCAGCATTTTGGCAACATATAATGAATCAAAAGATATGATCGAAATTGGTGCCTACAAAAGTGGCACAAATTCAAGGATTGATGAAGCTATTCAGATGTATGAGCCCTGTTGCACCTTTTTGCAGCAGGGGGTCTTTGAAAAATATAGTTTTCAGGAAACCCGTCAACACTTAGATAAGCTTATTTCTAATCACGGGGAGAGCATTTAAAATTGAAGAAATTTTATTTTCACCTGAACAAATACCGCAACTTTAAATTACAGGAAGAAAAGATGGCACAGCTGGAGTTTGCTATGGCTCGTAAAGCATTTCAAGAGGAAACTGCGAAATTAGCTGCTATTCAAAAGAAAACGAGTGAACTATTTGATATAAACAGAAAACTGTTGTGTGGTAATATACAGAGGGAACTTTTGGATGCTTGTTATGGTTGTCTACAGGTGCAGCAGAATGCCTTGGCAGAACAGGCTGCAGTGGTTCTTAAGGCAGAGGAGAAAATGCAAAGGGAACAAAAGGTTTATTTAGAGGCGCGTAAAACAAGCAAATTGCTTGAGCGTCTGTACCAACGTGAGTGGACAGCTTACTACCAGGAATTTTTGCGTGTAGAACAAAAGACACTTGATGAGATAGGGTTACTCTCTTATGTAAGGAATTAGGTGAGTGCTATGAATCCATGGGCTAAGGCTCTAATTGTTTTAATAGTTATTATACTTATTGGAGGAGCTGTAGCGGCTACCATGGGTTGGATAGATATTGGAAAGATGTTAAATGATGGAGATATCCAAAAGGATTCTCAGGCAAAGCTGCAGGAGGAAAATAATAAATTAAAGGAAAGCATGGCTATCTTGGAACAGCAATTGGAGAAAGAAAGGGAACTGCGATTGCAATTAGAGCAATTGGTCGCAGATTTTGAGAATAAAGAAAAATTGACCGAAGGGGAAAAAAGGATTGGTGAAAAAGATTATCGGGAGCTAGGAAGTTATTATGCTGCGATGAAACCATCTGATGCTGCGACTATTCTGGGTAAGATGGCTCCAGGTGTGGTTGCGGAAATTCTGATGGGAATGGATAAAGAGGAAGCAGGAGAGATCTTGGCTGTAATGGAGCCTGAAAGGGCTGCCCAGGTGACTGAAATAATAGCCAGCAGTGCAGCTCAGGAAGGGGATAGATAGTTTTATAAGAGAGGAGGTGAGGATAATGGATCCAATGCTGTTGCCCTTAATACAACCAAAAGTTATTATTAACAACTCTTCAATGGTATGTAAGGATGCTGAGAGGGAAGATTCTTGTTCTTTTATGCAACTACTTGGTGTTTTACTGAAGTCCGAACAGAATCTTGCAGGAGGGCAACCTACTGCAAACACCGAGATTGTGTTACCAGTAGATAAAGGTGATCTTTCGCTATGCATTACTCCAGATGATGAAAATCATAGCGAGGAAATACCACTTCAGCTTTCTGTAGCCCAGATGCCAGGCTGTGTTCTCCAGTTATCTCCAGGGGAAGAAGTGGAACTTTTTTCTCAGGCAAATACTATTACCCAACTTGGAACTGAGGAGAGACTTCAATACCACTTGCCTGCAAATTCTGGAAACAACAGCAGCGACCAGGTAACTATACTCCCAAATGGTGAACCGCCAGATCTGACCTGTTCTCTGCAGAGCTTACAGGAGGAGATCACCACAGCTCCTAAAACAGGTGCTTTATATGTGCAACAGGTGGAGAGTGCTCAGGTCAACACCGATAAAAAAACGAATTTCTCATTTATACAACCAAAGTGGCAGGATAACAATCTACTGTCTCAAGCTAATGCTGGCCGTTTGCAGGATAATAATCTGCTATCTCGAGCTAATGTCAGTCGTTTATTGGAAGAACACAAGGCACCTGATTTGAAGATCAATGAAAACATGGAACTACCCGTAAAAACGGATACATTAGCACAATTTGAAACAAATGAGTCAGAAGTAAAACTGTTATCTGTTGCTCCGGAGGTAAACCAGCAGGAAGTAGATGGAATGGTGGTAAACAGGCAGATTGCTGAAGATAGCCGTTTGATCATGGTCAATAATGACAAAACAGCCTTAAAAATAGATATACAGCCAAAAGAAATAATGGATCATTTAGCTAGTCAGATTATTGACAAAGCAAATCTTTTTGTTATGGGAAAAGACCATGCTGATCTAAAACTTAAACTTAAACCGGAGTTTCTAGGACACCTGAGGCTAAATATCCAGGTTGTGAAAGGTGTTATACATGCACATTTTATTGCAGAAAACCCGCTGACTGCAGGTTTGATTGAAACGCATCTCCACGATTTACGCCAAAGCTTGGAACAACATGGAATAAGCTGGCAGCAACTGGGCGTTTCAGTTGATGGGGAACAAGTTTCTCATGGTTTTACAAAACAGAATGAATCCAACTGCTCTTACCAGGAAATGATTGGACGGGGCGACATCAATACAGGTGAAGAACTGCAAAAACAGGAGGCAGTTGGATGGCAGCCAGGATCGATCAACTATCTTATTTAGATATAGGTATCCTTGCTGCTTTATGGTAATACCAACACAGTATAAAAACAGTAGCCTTTTGATTACGGATTTCTTTTTTATTAGGAGGTGTTTATCATGGCCGAAATAGGTTCAATTACCGGGTCCGCGCAGCAGCAATCCCTTGCCATAAGCAAACAAAATCTTAGTAGAGATGACTTTTTGAAACTTTTTGTATGCCAGCTTAAACAACAGGACCCTATGGAACCAGTTAAAAACACAGAGCTTATTACACAGATGTCCCAACTGACATCAATGGAGTTTTTGCAAGATTTAAACACAAAACTGGAATATCTTGTGGGAATGCAGCAGTTGGCTTGGGAGAGGGAAGACCTGTCTTTTTCAGCAAACCTGCTTGGCCGCCAAATTGAAGCAATTAATCCTGAAAATGGCCAAGTGATTAAGGGAAAGGTGCTTGGCTTTTACCAAGGAAAAGAGGGTATCTGGCTACAATTGGAGGAAAAAACAGTGCCCCTCTATTGGGTTAACAAAGTTTTTACTGCAGATGAGGATGTGAAGGTTAGTGACAGATAAAATCTATTTTCCCCGTCCCATTCTGCCTCCAGCAAGAGGGAATAGCGAAAGAATTGAGGAAACCAGGAAAGGCGACACATTCAAAGATGTCCTTGCTCAGCAGTCTTTGAAGTTTTCACGGCATGCTCAAGAGAGGATTGCCCACAGGAAAATTTCCCTTAATGCAGGCCAACTGCAAAAGATCAACACAGCAGTAGAAAAAGCAGCTGCTAAGGGAGCAAATAACTCTTTGGTCCTTGTGGATAACCTTGCCTTTATTGTCAGCATTAAGAATCGGACTGTGGTTACAGCAATGGATGAAAACAGTATACGGGGAAATGTCTTTACAAATATCGATAGTGCAGTGATTACATAAAAGGGATTAAAGGGCTGGACCTCACATGAGGGAGCCCTGGTTTACCGAAAGAGCGACGTAAACCATCCCCAAAAAGGAGGTTATAAAAAGATGATGCGTTCACTTTTTGCTGCTGTTTCAGGTTTAAAATGCCACCAGCAGCGGATGGATGTAATAGGCAACAATATTGCTAATGTAAACACCCCAGGCTATAAAAGGAGCCGGGTGAGCTTTCAGGATATGCTCAACCAGACAATTCGAGGCGCGAGCCGCCCTGTACCTGGTGGACGTGGAGGTACCAACCCTATGCAGATCGGCCCTGGTGTTTCAGTAGGCAGTATTGACCTTATTATGGGAGGCAGCAGTGTCCAGGACACAGGAAAAAATACTGATTTAGGGATCGATGGTGATGGCTTTTTTATTTTGAGTGATGGCAGTAGGAACTACTATACGAGGGTTGGAAGTTTTGATTTTGATGAGAATGGTAATCTGATCAGTTTGCTGAACGGTATGCGTGTTATGGGGTGGATGCCTAATGAC
>JBASML010000328.1:0-2056 GCA_049656845.1 Syntrophaceticus sp. | reverse complement strand
GGATAAGGAAAAGATTAAGCTACCTGTTGGCGAATCGGAGACCATTATAGCTACAGTTAGCATCCCTGATGACACTAAACTAGTCGGTAAAAAGTTTCACACTGTAATCAAATTTGTCTCTTACGATCCAAAAATGATAATTAATTGCGATCTTATGATGTCTGTGGGTCCTCCGCCGGATATATTTAACAGGAAAACTGTGCGCAATATTATTTTCACTTTACTAGCAATAGCGATTATTATGCTTTGGTATATATATAGAGAAAAAAAGAGGAATGAATGGCCTACAGGGCTTAAAACATGGCATTGGATAAAATAAAAAAGGTGATTTTATGAACCAGAAGGAACTGGAGGAACAGCTAGGCCTAGTCAATAGGCTTTCTAAAATTCTCATTTCAGATTCGGATCTTATTGAGATAGGCAGGGATTTTGTTTTTGAGTTAAAAGAACTAATGAGCATTGACTGGGGCAATATTGCTCTGATAGAAAAAGACTTAATTCATCTTTTGCAATTATCGCCTAAACTCGATTCGGGCTGGGAGCCAGGTAATAGTATATCTTTAAAGGACACCCCCTTCGAGTGGGTAGCAAAAGAAAAAAGGGCTTTAGTGCAGTCGGATCTTCAAACAGAAAGGCGTTTTTGGACCGATGAATACCTGCTCAAAAAAAAATTAATAACAGCTGCCTATATGCCTCTTTTTAGCAAAGGAGAAGTTTTTGGGGCAATTGTTTTTGCTAGTCATCGCAGGGAAGCTTACAAAGAAAGAGAGCTTAAACTTTTAAGATATGCCACCGTTCAAATGACTGCTCCTATTCAGCAATTTATTTTATTGCAAAAAACAGATGAAAACATTAAAACAGCTCAGATTCAAATATCCAAAGAGGAAAAAGAAGAATTTATATCCGCTGTTCTTCAGGGAATCAATCAAAAAATCGGACAAATTCAGGTCATAAATAACGCATTTGAAGATAGAATGTCCGAAATAAAAGAGTTGCTGCATAATTTTGGTGATTCCTTAAATATGGCTATAGTCAGTATAAGTGAAATAGCTCGAAAACTTGATGAGATATCAAAAGAGGTCAAGACTGGAAGTCATAGGTCCCAAGCGGCTCTTTTGCCACCAACGTTTGAATATGAAACTCAAGAGCATCCTTTTGTAAAAGATGATAATACTGATGAATGGAATATGGGCCTTAATTCTGAAGACTGGTTTAAAACGAGTGAAGAAACTACAAATGATGAAAAGGAACAAGCAATTCTGGCAAAAAACCTCTCTTATGCTATTTTATCCAGTGATAACATTGATGAATTATATCAATATTTTGGCTCTGAGTTAGGCCAACTAGTGCAACTGGATTGGGCAGCCGTTGCTTTTCTAGATAAGCCAAAAGATAATGTAATCTTAACTCCTCTATCCCCCAACATACCGGCAGATCTTGAATATGGAAGTAAAATATTTTTAATGGATACCCCCATGGCTTGGGTGTCGGAAACCAAATGTAGTTTAGTGGAATCGGACCTATCTACAGAAAGAAAGTTTTGGACAGATGTTTTGTGGCTAAAAAAGGGGATAAGGTCGTTGGTTTATCTGCCGCTTTTCTGGCGTAAAAATGTATATGCGGTTCTTATAATAGGAAACAAAAAACCAAGGGCTTATCAGGATCGTGAGCTTAAGTTACTCAAATATGCTGCCATCCAGCTTGCCATATCTTTAAAAAGTTTTCTCCCACACGAGGCACCTTTCAAGATTGGCCTAGCGAACTGTACGAAATAGTGTTGACTTCTCCATTCTGCCGAAATATGGGATCGACAATTCATTTCAAACAAAAAAATTGTTAAAAGTAGGGCCTTGGTATAATGAACCCGTAGGCAATATAAATTCTTGCTGTCAGCTTGAAAAAAGGTATGGGGCTAGTGTGCATGGTACTGCTCGATACATTTTTTTACTGGTGACAGTCACCCGGGAACACCTGGGAATGACTGGGAATACCTTAAGGTATCTGGTAAGAGGTATCTGGTAAGGATTGGCCATCAATTAAAGATATGGGGCAAACC
>JBASML010000327.1:0-14720 GCA_049656845.1 Syntrophaceticus sp. | reverse complement strand
CCTTAGAGATGCCTCGAATTCAGATGATCTGATCCCCGAAAGATATATTGGGGACAGCAGACGCACCATACATGACTATGAGGAGGAGGGGCGCCGCTACTATGACCTTGCTTCCACTTATGACGAGGCAAGAGAACAGGGCCTTGATCATGTGCTCTCACATTTCGCAGAAAAGTTTACCACAATACGCAAGCCTCTAAACTATATGGCTGAAAATTTAATTTACAGGGACCGCAACAAATGGTTTGAATGAACTTTGTATAAATTCTGTTTGGCTTTCATTCTCCCGCTCATATTTGTATGCAGCGGGTTTTTTATTAGGTAATTATTCATTTGTCGGCAGATTGTGGCAGGAAAAACGTCTGGGATTGTCGAACTACAGAGAACACTGACAAGATCCGGAGGTTTCTTTGCGTGGACATAACTACTATTATCGGACTTCTATCTGGTTTCGTTGCACTGATCATTGCTTTTCTCCTGGAAGACGGAACAATGGGAGCACTGGCCTCTGCCACCGCTGCCCTGATCGTACTTGGTGGAACATTTGGAGCAACAATGACCTCCTTTACACTTGAGGAATTAAAGAAAGTACCAGCAATTCTGCGTATAGCTTTTCAAAACCAGCAATACGATTTTTACTCTCTGATCGATGAAATCGTCCAACTGGCCACCAAAGCCCGCCGGGAAGGGCTGCTCAGTCTAGAACAAGACCTCGACGAAATCAAGGATCCCTTTCTCAGACTAGGAGTTCAACTGGTAATCGATGGAGTAGAAGGCACACTGCTACAAGAACTCCTGGAAACTGATATCTACTGTATGCAAGAACGCCATAAAAACGGAATTGCTATTTTTGAAGCAGCAGGCGGCTACTCCCCAACTATGGGGATTATCGGCACAGTTATGGGGCTAGTCAATGTTCTAGGACGAATGGATGACCCTGGATCCCTTGGGCCTGCTATCGCTATGGCCTTCATAGCCACACTGTACGGTGTGGGTTTCGCAAACTTGGTATGGCTACCTATAGCCACCAAATTAAAAGCTAAAAACAAAAAAGAAATATTTTACCGGGAAATTTGCCTGGAAGGTATCCTGTCCCTGCAGGCTGGAGAAAATCCGGCTTTCATCCGGGAAAAACTACTGGTTTTTTTCGACCGCTGGGAAAGAGAAGGCTATTCTTCCCAAGGGAGGGAAGAATAAATGCGGAGCAAATACAACAGAAGAAAACAAGCAGAGCCAGACAGCGGCCCCAGTATGGAGCGTTGGTTATTAACTTATGCTGACATGATCACCCTCTTGATGATCTTTTTTATTATGATGTATGTAATAAGCACAGTAAACACAGAAAAATTTAAGGCCTTATCTGAAAACCTCAGTATGGTTCTCCGCGGAGCACCCCCATCAGGGATTATGCAGGAGGGATCAAGCTCTCCACTTCCTGCCATAACCGGAGAAGCAGCGCAAATGGCTGAACTAGAGAAGGATCTCAATGAGTTTCTAGCCAAAGAAAACCTCACTGAACAGGTCAAAGTTCAAATGGAGGAACGCGGCTTGGTGGTAAGCTTTCAGGCAACAGTTCTTTTTGAAAAGGGATCAGCAGAACTTACACCAGAGGCTAAACGCATTATAGCCCCAGTAGGTACCAGGTTAAAAAACCTTCCCAACTTCCTAAGGGTGGAAGGCCATACCTGCAATCTCCCCATCAATAATCCCCGTTATTCGTCTAACTGGGAACTCTCTACTGCACGGGCTACCAATGTCGTCAAGGAGTTAATCTCCACTAGCGGCATCCCGCCCCACCGCCTTTCAGCAACTGGTTACGGGGAGTACAGGCCACTCTACCCAAACAACAGTGAGAGCAATAGGCAGAAGAACAGAAGAATCGATATCTTAATTCTTAAAACTAAGTATGGCAAAGTGGAGCCAGGTGACAAAGTAGAGCTAGACTAAGAAAACCCGGGAGCCATTAATCAAACTGGCCCCGGGCACTCATCCTAACGCACTGCAACAACCTCAGTTACTTCTGGAATTTCTTTTTTGAGCGACCGCTCAATACCCATTTTTAGGGTAACAACGGCCATAGCTCAACCGCCACAAGCACCTTTAAGGCGCACCTTGACAACCCCGTTTTCATCAACATCAACGAGTTCTACATCCCCTCCGTCACGCTGGAGCATTGGACGTATACGACCTAGAGCGGTTTCTACCTTTTCCCGCATCACAACTCACCCCCATTTTTAATAACATCTTGTAGAAATTGGCGAAAAGCTGGGCCCAGCTCCGGGTTAGCCAGTGTATACATCACAGTGGCTTGCAGAAACCCCAGTTTATCACCCACATCATATCTTTCCCCTGAAAAGAGACAGGCATAGACAGGCTGAATCCTGGCAAGCTCCCGCAAAGCATCGGTCAGTTGAATTTCTCCTCCTGCTCCAGGTCCAATCCTCTCTAAAATCTCAAATATCTCAGGCGTAATTATATAGCGCCCAATAACTGCAAGGTTCGATGGCGCATCTGCTGCCGCTGGCTTTTCTACCATATCCCCTACTCTAAAACAGTTGCTCTTATGATTGCTGCTGTCATCCCCCTCCACTGGTTTAATGATTCCGTATCGGGAAACATCCTGATCTGGCACCTCTTGCACCGCCAAAACTGGAGCCTGGCAATCCTCGTAAACATCCATCAGTTGGCGCAAACAAGGCACATCTGCATCGATCAGATCATCTCCCAGGAGTACAGCAAAGGGCTCATTACAAATAAACTTTCTAGCACAATAGATGGCATGCCCAAGCCCTAGGGCCTCTTTTTGTCTTACATAATAAATGTCAACGAGGTTAGTGATATCCTGAATTTGGTACAGAAGCTCCTGATTTCCCTTTTCTTTCAGAACAATTTCCAGTTCTACTGCTCTGTCAAAGTGGTCCTCGATGGCACGCTTATTTTTTCCAGTTACAATGATAATATCCTCGATCCCTGAGGCCACCGCTTCATCCACTGTCTACTGAATCGCTGGCTTATCGACAATAGGCAGCATTTCTTTGGGTTGGGCCTTGGTTGCTGGAAGAAAGCGTGTCCCCCATCCAGCAGCTGGGATAATCGCTTTTTTTACTTTATTTTTACACAAACCAGTCATCTCCTCGAGCTTTATTTTACGTTCTATCATCTCCTAACAGCGAACAGCTAACATGCTAAAGGATTGTAAATTATTTCGCTGTCTAAAAACCTTAATCCTTCTTTTCCAAAACTAACACTTATAGTGATATTTTCCTAAGGGTTATCTGACCTCTTGCGGTTATAATTGGCTTGGAAAAAGTCCATTTTTTTATTATACTTTGAAGGAAACACCAGTCCTAGTGTCGTAATGTATAACATAAATATGAATTAGTATAACACAATTGTGGAGGAGGACGAATATGGGGAAGAAAATAACCTTATCAGTAATCAAGGCTGATGTCGGAGGCTATGTAGGACACACCAACGTTCACCCGGAACTCCTAGAAAAAGCACGGGAACTGTTATCTAACAACCCCCTGCTCATAGACTCTTACGTTGCCCATGTGGGTGATGACATCAATTTGATCATGACCCATGAGATGGGCCGCAACAATGGCGAAATTCACAAATTGGCATGGGACATCTTTTTGGCTTGTACTGAGGTAGCAAAAAAGCTGAAACTCTACGGTGCCGGACAGGACCTGCTAGGGGATGCAGTTTCCGGCAACATTAAAGGACTTGGCCCTGGGGTCGCCGAGATGGAATTTGAAGAGCGGCAGAGTGAACCAATAATAGTCTTTATGGCAGATAAAACAGAACCAGGTGCCTGGAATCTCCCTCTTTATAAAATGTTTGCTGATCCCTTCAATACCATTGGGCTCGTAATCGACCCTAATATGCATAAAGGTTTCGACTTTGAGGTCAGGGATACCATCGAGAACAAGAAGATCATCTTCTCTACACCAGAAGAGATCTATGATATGCTGGTTTTCATAGGAGCACCCGGTCGTTTCTGCATCAAACGTATTTTCCATAGGGAAACGAAAGATATCGCAGCAGTCTCCAGCACCCAGCGGCTTAACTTTATGGCTGGGCGCTATGTCGGAAAGGACGACCCTGTCTGTATCGTCCGCTGCCAAAGCGGATACCCAGCAGTAGGCGAAGCTTTAGAGCCCTTCACCTACCCCCATCTGGTTGCTGGCTGGATGCGCGGTTCCCATAATGGGCCACTGATGCCTGTCAGTATGGAAGAAGCCCGCCCCACACGTTTTGACGGGCCACCCCGGGTGGTTGCTTTAGGTTTCCAGCTCTCAGAAGGTAAATTAGTTGGGCCACAAGACTTTTTTAGCGACCCGGCTTTCGATAATGTCAGGCAGCAGGCCAACAAGGTTGCAGACTACATGCGCCGCATGGGCCCCTTTGAGCCCAATCGCCTTCCCTTGGATGAGATGGAGTATACAACTATGCCACAGGTGACGGAAAAGCTGAAGGACCGTTTTATTGATCTAAGAAGAAAAAAATAATTACAAAAGCAATAAAGGGCTTCCCAAAGTGGAAGCCCTTTTAATTTATATCTTTTTTATATTTTTTTCATATCTTTTACCCGTGGCTGACCACTTTACTCTGCCTGTTCAAAATGCGCTTTACCACCTTCCCGGCATAATCAAATCCAAGCTTTAATTCTGGCAGTCCCAATAAGTAAGAGGCAATAACATAAATAAGAACCCCAGCACAAATGGCCACAGTAAGCAGCCCTGCCTCTAAGAAAAAGCCCGGGGCAGGATAAAGCCTGATCATCAATCTCCACAGAGCAACCACCCCACCCCCCATCACTGTAGAAGCCAGGGAAACACGCCAGAAACTGTCCCACATTTCCAGGCCACCTAACCCACCCAATCTTCTGCGCAGAACCGCAAAAAGTATAACTACCGCAACCAGGGAGGCAATTGATGTAGCCAGGGCCAGTCCCCCATGAGCAAGTGGGCCAACCAAAACGAAGTTCAAGATGATGTTTACTACAACTGCGGCAATACCCAACATCATCGGAGTAACAGTATCCTGAAGAGCAAAATAAACCCGGCTGATCACTTCCCGTAGGGCCATAGGCAAGAGCCCCAAACTGTAAAAAAACACAGCATATGCTGTCATTTTAGTAGCCTGGGGGTCGAAAGCACCTCGCTCAAAGAGCACCCGCACGATAGGCTCTCGGAGCACAATCAAGCCTACAGCCATAGGAATTGTCAGAAAGATACTGGCCCGGGCACCTGCTACCAAGCCCCTGCGCAGCCCGTGCAAATCACGTCGTGCAGCCATTTGAGAGAAGGTGGGGTACAGCACAGTGGTCACAGCCATAATAAAGATGCCCAGGGGCAGCTGGGTTAGACGAGCCCCGAAGTTCAAGGCAGAAATGCTCCCCTCTGCCAACCCAGAGGCCAGCATGCGGTTGACAATAAGCCCCAATTGCCCTGCCCCGGTTGCCAATAGAATCGGGACGATCAGCTTCCCCACCTGCCGAAAGCCCGGGTCTTTCCAGTCGATCACCAACTGGTAGCGATATTTTGCCCTTTTTAAACCCGGGAGCATGATCAAGATTTGGCTGGCAGTAGCCAAGACACTTCCTACAGCAACTCCAATAATACCAAAGCTCTTCCCAGAAATGAGAATCGCTAAAATCATAATCACATTAAAGGGAATTCCTACTAACGCTGGCCAGGTAAAGCGCTCTACAGCTTGCAGGTATCCTGTCAGCACAGCAGTAAGGGCGAGAAAAACCATCATCGGGAGCAGCAATTTGGTCAGTGTAACTGTCAAGCTGAATATCTCCCCTTTAAACCCCGGGGCGATTATCTTAACGATCCAAGGGGCGCCAAATGCCCCTACGATAACCATAACAAAACAAAAAACCAGAACGAAGTTGATCAGAGTGTTGATAAAACGTTGACCGGCCTCCTTCCCTTCATCATGTACACGCTGGGTAAAAACCGGTATCAGGGTTGTGGATAAAGCTGTACTGACCACAGAGAAGAGCATCCACGGAATGATCGTTGCTTGAAGATAGGCATCAGTTACCATGGTTGCTCCGAAAACACCTGCCAACGCTGTTTCTCGGAAAAAACCTAAGACCTTGCTTAAAATAGAAGCAGCTGTAATAATACCTGCTGCCTTAAACAACTGTTCTTTTTTCATAAATCCCTTGCCCACCTTAAAAGCATTTTGTAATAACATAAACAATTATACCAAATCAAAAAAGGACTGGCTTGTGTTATTTACTTTAAGATAGCAAGGATCAATCTCTTCTCTGGCCTCCAACAGCTATTCCCACTTCAAACATCCCGATTCCCACATCTATTTTTACCATGCTTGCCTTATTTTTGAACAGGTAGACAAAAACACCTTTCCAACTACCAACAACCAACTAGTCAAGTTTACTCTATTTAAATTATTTTTGACCAGGAGAACCATCCCCTAATCCATTTCATTTTTTTCCAACAACTAACAACTAACAACTAGCAACCAACCCGAAAAACGGAGGCCGGAAACCAGGTGACACCAAGGTGACACCACCCCCGTCCCTCTGTCATCTCAGCAGTTCATAGATCCTTTTCATGTCCAGAGAGCTGCGGCAGGTGTCAGCCAAACGGTCGAGTTCTGTTTCGATGTCCGCTTTATCATGTAAATACTGATCCGAATCCTTGGAAGAGAGGGAGTCTTCTTCAGGAAGGTGAAGATCGATAAAGGGAATCACCCCGAGTACAGGTTTTCCTGTCTTTTCCTCTAAAAAGTCCAAGGCTGGCCTCAGCAGGGCTAGATCCCCCCGAAACTTGTTGATGATCACCCCTTGCACAATATCCCGCTCCTCCTCATCCAGGAGCTCCAATGTGCCAACAATGGAAGCCAGGGCACCTCCCCGATCAATATCTGCAACCAGCAAAACAGGTGCCCCTGCCAATCGTGCAGTGCGCATGTTGGCCAGATCGCGCTCCTTTAAATTAACCTCAGCAGGGCTCCCAGCTCCCTCGATGACAATGATTTCGTATTCCTGCTGCAAGAGCGCAAGTGCTTTTTTGATTTCTGTCAGCAGTTCAAGGTTTTTTCCTAAGTGGTAATCCTGGGCACTCATTACCCCACCTAATGGCCTGCCCAGCACAACTACCCGGGAAGAAGCATCACTGGCAGGTTTAAGCAAGATAGGATTCATCTCTACCCTGGGCTCAGCCCCGGCAGCCTGGGCCTGTAGCACCTGGGCATGCCCCATCTCATAGCCGTCTTTGGTTATAAATGAATTCTGCGTCATATTCTGCGCTTTGAAAGGTGCAACTTTGTAGCCATCTTGGTGAAAGATGCGGCAGAGGGCCGCAACGAGAATAGATTTTCCTACGTTAGAAGCTGTACCCTGTAACATGATTGTTTTTGCCAACTTTAAATTCACCCTTTCCTTGTGCTGCCTCCACGAGCTGGCATTTCATTCTTTGAATTAACCCTTTTCAGAAAAACCCATTGCTAAAACTCTAAAGCCGGTATTATAAAACCTTTGAAATGAAAAACACTGATGAGGTGGCTGGCTGTGGTAAAATGCTTACCTTGTGAAGGTATCTTTACACTTCCCTGCTCACAGCCCCGCCTCACCCCGGGCAAGTGCCAGCAGTGCATTGACCACAGCCACAGCCACAGCACTCCCCCCCTGGGGTCCGATCATTGTAATGAAAGGAACTTCCTGGCCCAAAAGGCGGGCCTTGGACTCAGCCGCATCTACAAATCCCACCGGGGTACCGATGATCAAAGCGGGCTTTATACCCTGCTCTACTAAATTGATCACCTCTTCAAGAGCTGTAGGGGCATTCCCGACCACTACTATATTACCTGGAAGGGACTCACGGCAAGCGCGCATTGCAACAATCGCCCTGGTTAAACCAGTGGCCTCCGCCTCCTCCCGGACTTCTGGATGGTGGATCAGGCAGTCAGCCTTGCCCCCCAACTCCTTTAATGCAGTACGGTTAATGCCTACCATTACCATCTGCACATCTGTAAACAGCTGGGCACCCTTTTTCAGAGCAGCAAGCCCCGAGGCAACCGCCTGCGGATGGAAGCGCATCAATCTGGCGACATCCGGACTCCCTGTAGCGTGAACAACCCTCCTCACTATCTCCCCTTCTGGCCCAGGAAAATGCTCCCGGAAAAAATCTTCTCCCAGGGCATCCTCGATCCGCATGCGGCTGAGCTTTTTTATCTCATCAGGATCAGATATAATGCAGTGTGCAGTTTCTTCAGCCCCATTTTGAGAAAAAGACCCTGCCGCTGATCGCGCTCTTTCCATGATAATCTCCGCCAGACGGGGATCAGGCCCTATAGCCGGGGTCAAATGAAAGCTGACTTCGCTGCCATACTGCTGCTTGAGTTTTTCCAGAGCCTCAGGAATATCCTGTTTTAGGTGGATCCCCGGAAATAATAATGTGGGAACAATAATGATCTCTTTGACCCCCTTGTTAACAAAACACGCCACTCCCTCATCAAACGATGGCCGTGCAAATTGAAAATAAGCTGGCACAACCTGCATCCCAAGATTCGCCTGCACCATCCCTGCTAATTGCTTCAGCCCTTCATTAGCAGCCTGACGCCTGCTGCCATGTCCGAGAATGAGTACACCCTTTTTCATTTATTTTCCTCCTGTTTTTGTTAAAATATCTTTTACTGGCCTTCAACCTGCTTTGCCCAGCGGATAACCGCCTCTTGATCAGAAACAGCTGATAGCGCAGCATCAGCAGGGCGTTCCATAAGAACAACAGGGATTCCCAAATCTAAAGCAGCAGTAACCTTTGTTTCGGTCCCACCCTCTGGGCCGCTCTCCTTGGTCACCAATGCCTCTGCTTGAAAATGCTCCAAGAGAGCCATATTCAATTCCCTGCTCCCAGGATACTGCAGGGCAATAATCTGCTGTGGCTTTAAACCGATCTTTAGGCAAGTAGATACTGCCCCTGGCAGAGGCAGCACCCTGGCGGTAAAGAAACAGTGTGATAACAAAGGATGTCCCACAATAAAGGGCAGGGGTTTAACTCCAACCGCCAAAAAAACACACCTGACATCAAGATCACCGACTTTTTTTACCACACCATTCCAATCTGGTACGCGATGGATTAAATTACTATCTGGAAGTGCTGACCGCGGCCGCTCCCAGCGAAGGTAGGGGCAACCGCTGGTTCGAGCAGCATCCTGAGCCAGTTGAGAAATTTTAACAGCAAAGGGGTGGGTAGCATCCACAATACCCTTGATCTGATGCTTATCCAGCAGCCGTTCCAACCCCACAGCATCTAAACTCCCGGTTTTAACAATAACACCAGGGATTTCTCCCAGTAGAGCTCCCCCGTAGGGTGTTGCTGCACTGGCTAAAACCTCAAAACCTGCATTAACTAAACAAGCTGCCAGTTCCCTCCCATCCTGTGTACCCGCCAGCACCAAAATCAACGATTTTCACCACCATCAATTTGGTAGCCCCTGGGGGTAATCATCATGCCCTCTTTGACATAGGTTTGACTGTTGCCTACGATGACCAGAGAGTACATATTGATCTCCTCCTCCAGGAAATTTTCCAGATCTGAGATGACAACCCTTTGGCCATCTCTTCCGGCACCAGTTACAATCCCCACCGGTGTTGATGCCGCCCGGTAGTTAAGAAGCACATCCCGGGCCTCCTGGATCTGCAACACCCGGCGCTTGCTTTTAGGGTTGTAGAAAACAATAACAAAATCACCCTGGGCTGCGGCTTTAACCCGGCGCAGGATCACCTCCCAGGGAGTAAGTAGATCACTTAAGCTGATTACAGCAAAATCGTGCATCAAAGGAGCCCCCAGCAGTGCAGCTGCAGCAGAGGCAGCGGTAATCCCCGGGATCACCTCAAAATCAACCTGCCTTTGGGCATCCATTTCAAAAAGCAGTTCCAGTACTAGGCCAGCCATCCCGTAGATCCCGGCATCACCGCTGCTGACAACCACAACCCTTCTGCCGCCCAGCGCAAGATCTAAAGCATCCCGGGCCCTGGCCACCTCTTGACGCATCCCGCTCTTGATCACTTCTTGATCCGGAGAGAGGATTCTCTCTATTAATTCCACATAGGGACGATACCCTACAACAACATCTGCTTCATTGAGGGCATGTACCGCCCGCCCGCTCAAATCCTCCGTATCTCCTGGCCCGATTCCGACCACAGCAAGCCTGCCTCTGCTATGGCCACAGTAACCCTGCCCACCTTCGTTTTGGAGAGCACCAGCTTTCCCTCCGGTACTGCTGCCAAAGCTGCTGTTTCGCATACACCACCAACCCCCATCTGTTTTCTCACAAAAGATGAATCCGCGAGATTCGGATTCTGCTTATGAATTTCCTTTAAAATACCTGTATCATAAAAAGCAAGAGAAAGCTTTAATCTCCTAGCTGCTTCCTGCAGGCCAAGCTCATCTTCCTTCACCTTATGGGAGGCCAGCAAGGTTAAACTCTCCTCACGCCGTCCTGAGAGCTTCAGGGCATACCTAAGAGCATACAGCACCTCCTCTGCTGACACACCCCGCTTACAGCCGATTCCTGCCGACAGGCTGGGAGGGCAGAGGCAGATACCCTGGCCACCAAACTGGTCGTGCTCGCGGCTTGTCACAAAAACCGGAAAACCATGATCCAGTGCCCCACTATTTCTTCCCAGAGGAAGAAACTCTATCCCGTCCAGCTCCTCTGTTATCTGGAGGTCCCATTCGCTATAGATAACCACCCGTTTACCGGCCAGCAGAGCGCTGTTGGCCTCCTTCACCCGCTCTCTGGGCAGAGGCAGCATCCCCCACTCTTTGGCCAGTGTATCAAGAGCCGGCTTTCCCTGCACATCTGTGGCTGTGGTGACAACAGGCTCTGCTCCCAGGACAGCTGCCGCCTTCCGTGCCAGGGTATTACTCCCCCCCCAGTGCCCTCCTACTAGACTCACTGCATAATGTCCGCCTTCATCTACCACAACAACACCGGGGTCCTCCCATTTGCTCCTGAGTAAGGGTGCCACCAACCGTACCACGATCCCTACTGCCATAATGAAAATAAAACTGTCATACTGGTTCCAAAGCGATCTCACCTGTGATGAAAGAGAAGAACCGCCAGCCAAAACCGCGACCGTTCCCTCATCCCACCCGGCAGCTAACCGCTCTGCCACATTCTTACCTGCTGGTGTCAAATAGATTACCGCTATCCGTCTTTCTTTCATAACCCAAACACCACCCTGAAACCCCTTACTTACTCTGAAGGTGACATGGGAACAATTCTCTGTCACCTAAAAGTGCGACAAAAGGGCTATCCCTCTGCCACCCCTACTTACTCCTCCGGTAGCCGTGGCTAAATGAGGGATCATAGAGTAGTGAGCGGTTCCCTTTTGCTGTGAGAAAATCACCCACGAGAATCAATGCTGTTTTAGTGATCCCTTCCGCCCGGGCATCAGCAGCCATCTTTCCTATTGTTGTCAGAATAAAGCGCTCACCAGGCCAGGAAACCCGTTCCACAATGGCTGCCGGTGTCTCCGGAGGCAGGTTGACCATTAGATCGTTTGCCGCCTCTTCTAAGAGACTGGCACTCAAGAAAAGACAGATTGTGGACCTGTGGCGGCCCAGTTCCTGGAGAGATTCCAGTTCAGGGACTGGAGTCCTACCCCCCTGCCTGGTGATGATCACCGTTTGAGTACCCCCAGGCACAGTCAGTTCCTTACCCAGGAGAGCTGCTGCAGCTAAAAAAGAGCTGACCCCAGGGACAACCTCCCAAGGTATCTCCTCTTCTTGTAGAGCTTCTATCTGTTCTTGAATCGCCCCATATAATGAGGGATCACCCGTATGAAGGCGCACCATAGTTTTGCCTGCAGCCGCCCCATCCCGGATGAGATCCATTGTTTCCTCCAGGGTAAGACCTGCGGTATCAAAACAGGGCACACCTGGGCGAACATATTTAAGCAGTTCTATATTGACCAGGGACCCAGCATAAAGAACCAGATCCGCCTCTTTGAGCAGCCTCATCCCCTTTACTGTAATTAACTCAGGATCGCCAGGACCCGCTCCTACAAAATAGACAATTCCCTTCTGCTGCTCACTCATCTTTCTGCTCCACCTTCCCCACTAAAATCAGTGAAAAATAATCTCTGGGTATTTCCCTTGGTAAAGATAGGTTATCCAGCATCACCTGGCCAGGCATACCGCACCTGGAGATAAAGACCGCATCATCCAGGCGGCCTAGTTCTCTTAAGAGATCCAGCACTTCATCAAGCACAGGTGCCACCTTTAACAGAACCACATTTTCAAAATTATCCAAGGCCACCTTCAAAAACTCCATACCCCGGGTGGCAGGCACCACAGCCAGGGCATCCTGGCCACAGGTCAGGGCGCGATTTAGTAAAGCTGCCGCAGCACTGAAGGAGGTAATCCCGGGAATTGTTTCCACAGCCAAATCCGGCTCAAGCCTCAACAAAGCCTCCAATAGATAGGTGTAGGTGCTGTAGAGCACACTATCACCTAAAGTAATAAAAGCGGCATCCTTCCCCTCATTCAGCACAGCGAAAACATCCTCAGCAGCCAGCTCCCACCCCTTTTCCAATTCCTTTGTATCTCTGGTCATGGGAAAGATCAGCTCCCGTACTTCTTGGCCATCCAAAAAGGGAGCGATAATTTCCATGGCACAGCTGGACTCACCTTGCACCTTCACTGGCACAAAGATCACGGGAATCCTTTTTAATAAATCAACCGCTTTCAGGGTCAGCAGGTCTGGAGAGCCAGGCCCCACACCGATCCCGTAAAATTTTCCCCTATCTGTCACTGCCTTCCCTCCTCACTGCCCGCAGGATAAACGCTGGGTTTTCTCCCTTAAAGATCTGGGTTTCCCCCAGAGGCACTACCCGGGATAGCTGAAGCAGCACTGCCTCAGGCCCCTCCCAGCTATCCCCCTGCAGCATCTGCCAGGCAGCACTAAAAGTATCTGGTGTCACTGCACTGAGAACAATAGCTCCCCCGGGGCGCAGCCAGGAGGCAGCAGACCGAATGATTTCCTGAAGCCGGCCACCGCTTCCCCCCACCAGAACACAATCCGCCTGAGGAAATCCGATACATGCATCTGGAGCCTCCCCGGTGGCTACCAGGGCATTGGCAAGCCCGAACCTTTTCAGGTTGGCCCGCACAAGATCTGCCGCGGCGGGATCCCTCTCTACCGCATAAACCCTGCCTGGAGCGATCAAGCGGGCTGTTTCAACTGTCCACCCTCCAGTTCCGGCTCCCAGATCGTAGACCACCATGCCTTTACGCAGTCTCGCCTTGCACAGCACCAGGGCACGCACCTCCTCCTGAGAAAGAGGGGTCTTGGCCCTGGCAAACAGCTCATTGGCAAGGCCTGGTGTTACAACACCCTTCCATTCTTCAATGAGTTTCTCTTCAATTGCAGGCTCTGCTTTACTGGCGCACAATACATCTGTTGTAGAATTAATGCTGTACGCTGCCTTCTCCTCACCAGCACTGAATACATCCTCACAAAAATCCTCTCGCAGCAGGATCACGATGCTGTTCCCCCGGTCATCAAGCTCCGCACCTTCTTCAAGGCCTGTCAGGGTAATCTCCTCACCTGGCCTGCCTAAATTGGTCAGCACCCAAACCAAAGTAAAATGACAACCCCGCTCTAAGAAGTACCTGCAAACAGCTGCTGGGGTGCAGTGCTCATCGGTTAAAACAGCAACCTTACTGGCAGAGCAGACCATCTCCAACTGCTCCAACCCACGGCCATGTACGCTGACAACTGCCATGTCATGCCAGTGTAATCCCAAACGCGCACAAGCCAACTGCAGGGAACTGATCCCCGGAATAACCCGCAGGTTTTCCCTGCCGAAACGCTTTCTGAGACGCGGCAAGAGGCTGAAAAAACCAGGGTCACCGGAAAGCAATACCACCACCCGCTTTGTTTCCCTTACCTCTGCAATATAATCTAAAACACCTTGAAGCTCGCCTTTAATCTGGATTTTCTCTTCTCCAGCAGCTTCAAAAAGAGAAAGAGCACTACCCCCACCCACCAGCAGGTCTGCCTCTTCCACAGCATTCCAAGCCAGGGGCAGCAGATATTCCCTGCTCCCGGGGCCAGCTCCCACTACAGTTACCGGATATGTCACAATAAACCAATCCCTTCGCTATAATCAAATCACTTTCTAGCTAGACAGCCAGCCCTGGGTTGCCAGCCAAAATCTTGCAATAGATCCACAGCGGCCTGGTCCCAGCCCAGCAGATTTTGATCCCCAGAGAGAATCACCGTACCTACCTTTAAAACAGGGGTCTGCTGCTGGATGTCAGGGGTCGGACGCTGCCAAGAACCTGTGTTTTGCTGGTTCCCCAATGTTTGACTTCGGCCTTTATTTTCATTTGATTGTGCCACCTTGGTGGTATGGCAGTCTACCTGTGGGTTTCGCTGCAGATAGGCAATTACCCGCTGGCTGACACGCTCAGCCAAATCACTCCACACAATCTCTAACCCGGCCTTTTTCAAAACAGCCACCATCGCCTCCACTGTTGGGGCATCCAGAATATCCTTAATCAGTTTGCTCCCTGCGCCCCTGGCCCCGGCCATTGCAGCCACAACCTCTGCACGGCCATCTGCCACTCGATTATGTGTCTGAAAAACACCTGCAGCCACCTTGACCAATTTTCCCGCATGCCCCCACAAAACAAGTTGCTGAAAACCACGACGCTGGCATT
>JBASML010000326.1:0-2231 GCA_049656845.1 Syntrophaceticus sp. | reverse complement strand
GTATGGTTTTGGGTGTGAGGATGGCACGCTTGGGTTTGCAGAAGTTGGGGATCGATGACCCGTTGCACTATCGGGATCTGGTAGTATATGTGGAAGTTGATCGCTGTTTAGCTGATGCGGTCAGAGTGGTTACAGGCTGCAGTTTGGGTAAGAGGCGCTTAAAATGGGTGGACTGCGGGAAGATGGCAGCGACTTTTGTGGATCTGGCTACTGATCGTGCTATCCGGATCGCTGTAACCGGGGAGTCTCGCTCACCTTCAAAAGGTGAGAATGTTGTTTCCTTCTGGCAGGCATTCTCGGATGAAGAAATTTTTAAATGGGAGTTTGTAAGGGTTAATATCCCTCCTGAAGACCTGCCTGGTAAGCCATCACGCAAGGTGCAATGTCAGATATGTGGAGAATATGTTCTTGATGGCCGTGAAGTAAGAGCAGGTGATAAGGTGTCGTGTCGCTCCTGTGCTCAAGGGGCTTATTACAGTTCTTTGGAATAGGGGGAGTAGACATGTGGGAGCTCTATGATGACTTAATTGCATCTATACCGGCAGAACTGAGTGTACGGGAATGCCTGGTGGGGTTACACTGGACTCTGGTTCGCTCCCGGGCCACGGGTGTGGCATTGAATGTTCGTGGGGAACACCAGCGTCTTTCCATGGCGGGTAAAATTAAGGGTAAGCCAGTACGCTGTTTGGCTGAATCTATCAAGTCATGGAATTTTATTGATGCCACAGTGGGTATTGCGGCCTTAAACTCGACGCTAAATACTAAAGAGCAGGTAGAGAGCATGATTGGGCGGCCCTTGAGTGTACAAAAACAAGAGAATGCCTTTGAAAATTTCGCAGAAAAGGTGCGGGGGAAAAAAGTGGCGGTAATCGGTCATTTTCCTGATTTGGAGCGCATGTCAGAAATTTGCGAGCTTTCTATACTGGAGCGTCGCCCGGAAAAAGGAGACTATCCGGATTCCGCCTGTGAGTATATCCTTCCTGAGCAGGATGTTGTTTTTATTACAGCAACAACACTTACTAACAAGACTTTGCCCCGTCTACTGGAACTCAGCCGCCAGGCTTTTACTGTTCTGGTTGGTCCCAGCACTCCGATCACTCCAGTTTTGTTTAATTATGGGGTCGATGTGTTGGCAGGCAGTGTTGTAATAGATGGGGATGATACCTGGCACACAGTGCAAGAGGGCGGTGTTCGTGAGATTTTTGACCACGGTACACTGATGGTCACAATTGCCAAGGAAGAACTAGTGATGTGTTAGGTAAAAGAGTGTTCTGAAAAGTAAAGTGTTTGCATGCGATGGGATGTTACGCAGATCCCGATTCTCACTGAGACTACGGTAATTGATTTAAAAATTGGGTGATGTTGTGAGGTTTGAAATATTGTTAAATTAGCAAGATTATGATATAAATAATATAAATGCATGTAATATATGGCTTGAGAATCGGGAAACTAGGGGTCCAAACCTAAAACCTCCGCATCTCAATGCCAAATCTTTTGAGAAGGAGGTTTTAGCGTGTACCAGGACAAAAAATTGACCTGTCGTGACTGTGGCGAAGAATTCGTTTTTACTGCCAATGAACAGGAATTTTACGATTCTAAGGGTTTTGAAAACGAGCCTGGGCGGTGCCCTGCTTGCCGCGCTGCCAGAAAGCAGCAGCGGAACAGCCGTGGCTCAAACCGACGCCCGCGTGAGATGTTCAAGGCAACTTGTGCTAAGTGTGGCCAGGAAACGGAAGTACCTTTCCGCCCATCTTCTGATAGGCCTGTTTACTGCAGAGAATGCTATCAGGCCAGCAAATCACGCTGGTAAGGATTTTACATGTAAGTAGAAAGAACAAGTAATTGAAAGAGACGGTGGTTTTACACCGTCTCTTTTATATATGGCTTAACATAATCTCGTTCTAGGTCATAATAATTTTTTAAGGTAATATAACTCATAGTTTTTACTGGTGTTTCATTTTAAGCTGTTACTCTAGGAATTTTCTAGCAGTCAGAAAAATTAGGATGTGGCAACAGCAATGTAATCCTGCCTGCTCATCATTAAATTTATATGTTACAGCAGTTTGAGAAAACGAAGGGGAAAGAGGATATTTGCAGAAGTATTTGATCAAGGGTTAGGGGTTAAGCGCCCATGTCACCTGAGCGGTGATACCATCAGAAAATGAAAATAGGGACCGAAGTCAGTCGCAGTGCTTGTGGAGACTATGACGGCGACTTATACGCAACAGAAC
>JBASML010000325.1:0-1973 GCA_049656845.1 Syntrophaceticus sp. | reverse complement strand
GGGTTAAAAAATGGGTCGTAACGTTTCACCAAAATAGAATATTTGTGGGAGGTGTATTAAGCCAGTGGAAGCGTATGTGCTCCCGAAAGTGGAGTTGGGCAACTTTGTGGCTAATTTAAAAAAAGATAATGTAGAAATATTAGGCCCAGTTGCCAAAGGTGATGAATATGTTTTTGCCCCTATTGATGATGTGGGGGCTGTATGTCTTGATTATGACACTACTATTCTCCCGCCGACTAAAAAGTTTATTCATATGCCGGGAGAAGTGCTCTTTGAGTTTGAAGGAGCTGTGGATGGAAAAGAGTCGGCAAATGTAGGAAAGCGGGTTCTCTTTGGAGTACACGCCTGTGACCTCAACGGACTACTGAGCTTAGATAAAGTGTTTCTAGAAACATACCCAGATCCTTATTATAAATCTCGCCGTGATAATACCTCGATTATTGCTTTGAACTGTGTAAAGCCATGTAAAAACGGATTCTGTGCTTCCTTTAATACCGGCCCTGCATCTGATTATGGTTTTGACCTGTGTCTGACCGATATCGGAGACGAGTTTATTGTGGAGGTCGGTAGTGAAAAGGGCAAGGAAATGGTAGCAGGTCTTAATGCTGCTGCAAATGACGATTTTATCGCTAGGAATAGGACATTGCGAGCAGCGCAGCAACAGATCACCAGGCGCATTGATGCCGATGGATTAAGTGCTCTGCTTCACCAAAATTATGATCACCCGGTTTGGCAGGAGGTCAAGGATGAGTGTCTGGCCTGCGGTTCCTGTACCAGCGTTTGTCCGACATGTTACTGTTTTGGTGTAAAGGACTATGTGGACCTAACGTTGGAGAAGGGTGAGCGTCAGCGTTTTTGGGATTCCTGCATGTTTTACGAATTTTCCCGGGTGGCTCTGGATCATGTCTTTGTACCGGACCGGGAAGCTCGAATCAAGCAGCGTATGTATCACAAGCTTACCTATTACCAGCAGCAGTTTGAAGCTCCAGGCTGTGTTGGCTGTGGCCGTTGTGTGACTACCTGTGTTAAGCATATCGACCCAGTGGATGTCATTGCCAGAATCCAGGCCGATCCTAATCAGGAGAAAGAGGTAAAGCTGTACACACCGCCTAAGAAGAAAGTAACCCCGAAGGTCAATCCTTGGGAACCACATAAGGCTGTTATTGAGGATATCAAACAGCAGACAGCAGATGTGCGCACCTATACATTTTCTTTTGTTGATCCTAAGGTGAAGGAAGAATATACCTATGACCCTGGTGTGTTTAACTTAATCAGTGTTTTTGGGATTGGTGAGTCAGCAATTTCCATTAGTTCTTCTGCTGATTTGAAGGGTGTTTTCCAACACACCATTCGTGCAGTAGGTAATGTAACCAATGCCTTAACAGAGCTTAAAGAGGGGGATGTGGTTGGAATCCGCGGTCCCTTTGGTTTTGGCTGGCCCGTTGAGGAGATGGAAGGAAAGGATGTGCTCCTAGTTGCAGGTGGCATCGGGCTTGCTCCGCTGCGTCCGGTAATCAAGCACATCCAAGCACGCCGTGATAGGTACGGAAGATTTGAGATCCTGTATGGCTCTAGGACACCAGATGGGATGCTCTTTACCGATGAGTATGATGAGTGGCGCAAAATACCTGATACCAGATTGTACTTAACAGTTGATCTGGTTCCGCCAGGAGTTGAATGGGGACATAATATCGGTGTTGTTACCACATTGTTCAACAAGATTTCCGTTGACAAAGATAATACTATCGTTGTTACCTGTGGCCCTGACATTATGATGAAGTTTGTGGTGTTTGATCTGTTGAAACGCGGCTGGAGCCCAGAGCAGATCTTTGTTTCTCTGGAGCGCCGCATGAGCTGCGGGATCAAGAAGTGTGGTAACTGCCAGATGGGTCCGGTCTTTGTCTGCCAGGATGGCCCTGTATTCAGATATGCTGATATCAAGGACCTTCCCGGTGGGGTCTTTTAAGGAGGTG
>JBASML010000324.1:0-2106 GCA_049656845.1 Syntrophaceticus sp. | reverse complement strand
CCCCAAGTATGGGGTCTGGAAAACATATCATGCTTTTGTTCAGGGGAAGCCGTCACCCAGGGCCTTGCAGCAGATGAGGGAAGGGCTGCCTCTTCCGGATGGCAGAACTTCTCCAGCTAAAGTGCGTTTCCTAGGAATGTATTCTCAGAATAGAGGGCTGTTGGAGATCAGTTTGCGAGAGGGTAGAAAGCACCAGGTGCGAAGGATGTGTGAATGGGTTGGTCATCCTGTTGTTGAGCTGGAGAGAAAAAGAGTGGCTTTTTTAAATCTTGAGGGGTTGAGACCAGGTGAATACCGGTTTCTCACCCAAACAGAAGTTCAAAGATTAAAAAGAATATCTAAAAGGAAGGAAACCTCTTCTCAGCAGAGAACTTAAAGATATATAATAAATTGTTGGTAAGGGGGAAAATGGATGTTTCGCAGAAGACGATATACCCTTTTAATCCTTATTATTTTGTCATCACTATTAGTTACTGTTCTACTGGTCAGCGGTTGCCAGCAGCAAAATTCCGCTGAATCAGACAAGCCAACAGAAATTGTGGTTACAGATGATTCAGGGGTTGAATTAAAATTAGATAAATACCCAGAGCGGATCATCTCTCTTACTCCAAGTAACACCGAGATCTTATTTGCATTAGGTTTAGGGGAGCGGGTAGTGGGTGTCACTACCTATTGTGATTATCCTGAAGAAGTCAAAGAGAAGACCCGTATTGGTGATCTGCAGGGGAATGTGGAAGAGATAGTTGCACTAAAGCCGGATCTAGTTGTAGCTAAGGCTGTCCTCAATGAGGATGTGGTCAGCAAACTGCGTAAACTGAATGTTCCTGTTCTCTGTGTTGATCCGGAAAGCATTGATGGGGTTTATAGGTCCATTGAATTAATTTCCGAAGTAACTGGTACCAGTAAGGCTGGGGATAAAATTATTTCTGACATGAAAGAGAAAATTGCTGCGGTACAGCAGAAGGGGGCGAATAGTCCTCAGGAAGAGCGTCCTAAGGTTTTTATAGAAGTAGGGAATGATCCGCTTTATACTGCCGGGGATGGGACATATGTTGATGAACTGGTATCCTTGGCTGGGGGAGTTAATATTGCCAAGGATATTAAAGGGTACCAAATGTACAGTTTGGAAACCGTGGTCAAAATAAATCCTGATGTGATTTTAGCAGCAGACAGTTATTATGTTGATGTCAAAAAAGAAATCAAAAAGCGTCCTGGGTGGGATACTATCAAAGCTGTCCAAAAAGGAAACCTGATCACCGATATTGACACCAACTTGGTGAACAGGGCAGGACCTCGCGCCGCTGAGGCTGTGGAGATAATTGCTCATGCCCTTTACCCAGATCTTTTCTAAACTAGATGCCAAAGGATGAATGTGATGCATCACAGCAGTAATCACTCTCGTAATTTCTTAGGAATTTTGACATTATTACTGGTTATACTTATTATCTCTGTGCTTTTTGGTGTTAGCCTGGGTAGTACCACAACATCACCCTTAATCAGTATGAGGGTGATTTTGTCTCACCTTCCTGGATTCTCATCATGGTTTTCCGCACCGGATACTGCCACTGATGCAATTATTTACAAGATCCGTCTGCCGCGGGTGATGCTTGCTTTGTTTGTCGGCTCCGCGCTTGCTGTGGCTGGAGCATCCCTTCAGGGCCTATTGCGTAACCCCCTGGCAGAACCGTATACAATCGGTGTGGCTTCAGGTGCAGCAGTTGGTGCAGCGCTGGTGATCATTTTCGCAGGTGGTGGGTTTTTGGGGGCTGTCGGCCTTCCTATTGCTGCTTTTCTGGGGGCGTTGTTAACCGGGATTTTGGTCTATCGATTGGCTGTGATCAATGGTCATCTGGCAGTGGAAACATTGATTTTGGCCGGAGTGGTGATGAGCTCCTTTATGTCTGCTATTCTCTCCTACCTGCTTACAGTAGCAGGCCATAATCTCCAGCAGGTTATTTACTGGTTGATGGGAAGCCTGGGCCTTAGAGGTAGTGATTATTTTATATATACACTACCCCTGATATGCGTAGGAATTACATTACTGTGTTTCTTTGGGCGTGAATTAAATATCATGACCTTCGGTGAGGAGGCTGCAGGTCAATTAGG
>JBASML010000323.1:0-5996 GCA_049656845.1 Syntrophaceticus sp. | reverse complement strand
CTGTCATCCAGCCCACAGTTAAAAATGCCTGGCAAAACTGTTGCCCTTTAAAGGTACGAGCGGGAGCATAAGAACAGGAAAAAATCATGGGCTTAGTGGTAGCTATCTCATAGGCAAAAGAACGAATTTTTTCTGGAGGTGTACCGCAAATTTTGGAAGCCCATTCAGGTGTTTTGGGAACACCATCAAAGGTTCCAAGTACATAGTCTTTGAAATTCTCCTTTGGGTCTGCTCCTTCCGGCATGTGGTCAGCATCAAATCCAACACAATATTTGTCTAAGAAATCCTGATCATGAAGGTTATTAGTTATCATATAGTAGGCCATCCCCAGCAAAAGAGCAGCATCAGTTCCCGGTCGTACCGGGACAAAATCATCGGCCATGGTTTGGGCTGTAGCGTTATACAAAGGATCAACAGAAATAATTTTTGTTCCTCTTTTTTTAATCTGCATTAAATTATAAGCTGGGTTACCCGCACTGCTCCACGCCGGGTTGGCACCCCATAAAACTAACAACCTGGCATTACGCCAATCAAAACGGTCACTAGTTGCGCCACTTAACCCCCCAATTGTTCCTCCAGTCATTTGAGTGCTGACCTGTGGCCAGGCCCCTTCAGAAATCGATCCCCATGGAAGCAGCAGCCCACCATAGCTGCTTAACAGCCTGCAATTCTCCTGATTTCCCAAGATCGCCTTGTTGCCGTATTTACCTTTTATTCTTTTTATTTCAGATGCTACTAGATCCAATGCCTCATCCCAAGAAATACGCACCCATTCATCTCTACCACGAAGCTCTTTGTTGCCTCCTCCTGGTTCCCAGTGCTTACGTTTCATGGGATATTTAAGCCTATCAGGACCAAAGACTTGGTGTCTTTGCGAGCGTCCCCTTGCACAACCCCTTTGTTGAGGAAAGTCAGGGCTGTCTGGATGAGTGTCATCTGTTTTTTGCCTTATTACCACTCCATCCTTTACTAGAACCTTATTTAAGCACCGGCCCCCACAGTTGTGCCAGCATGCAGCAGCAACCCATTTGCCATCTTCCTCAGTGAGTACAGATGCATCTTCTACCTTTTTAAGTGTACTGCTGCAACCTGTTAGACTCAGACTGGCAGTGGCAACTGCGCTGGCTTTAATAAAATTTCTTCTGCTAATAGCAGCATTAAATATCTTGTCTAGAATACTAGACATTTCGGTTTATACCTCCTTTGCTTTAAGCATTTTAACCGCAATCCTACCCTCAAACCAATTATTGAACTAATTTGACAAATTGCCGTCCAATAAAATCCAGGCAGAATTGACATCTACCTTACCTCTAATTACACCACCATACATGAAATGATTTACAAACCAAGAATAAATTAATACCTCCTTTCAGCAGCTACAGTTGGAATACTACTAATAATTAAAATCCTCGGTTTGTGTATTTTAGCACAAATATATTAATAAACTCGAAGTGAATTATTAATCAAATATTAACCAAGTATTATAATTTTAATATTCGTAGTAAAAAAGACATATAAAGACACATAAAATGGCTTGTTAACATACTCACAAAAAATAATCGAATATGATAGACTTTTATTTAGAGAGTATCTCTTTATGAAGTATCCAAGAAGAGGAATAAAGGCACCCCGGGGTAATTTCAAAATTGGTATTCTTGCGTAAAAATTCATACAGAGAAGGAGAAAGAGCTTGGCCATGAAATCCGGAAAAACAGGAAAGAAAAGCAAAGACAATTTAACATTCCATTTCATGTTAGCCACTGTTATCGTGATTGTTTCAGTGATGGGCTTTAAGTTTATGTGGGATTTTATATGGTCAAAAAAACAGGCAGAGCAGAACATGATTGAAAAAGCACAGGTTATTGCCGAGCAACAAAAGGCTATTTGGGAGTTCATGGCTATCAATCAAAATAAAATCAATTATGATTCCAAGGGGAATTTTGAATACAAAAATTTAAGCTGTTCCACCACAGCTATGGGTGTAGGAGCAATGCTGGCTTCAAAAACAGAATATAAAATCAAACCCACAAATATGGAGTATAGAAACGCCTTAAATGCTCCCGATGAATTTGAGATTAAAGGTATTAAATGGTTTAAGGATAATCCTTCAGCCCAGGAATATTGGGCCATTGAAAATATAGAAGGAGAACAAGTTTTCCGCTATATGACACCTTTAAAAATAGATGAAAACTGTCTGGTCTGCCATGGTAAGCCCAGAGGTGAAATCGATATCTCAGGTTATCCCAAAGAAGGTTTGGATGTTGGCGATTTTGCCGGGGCTCTTAGTTTGACCATGCCCACAACAATATACTTTCAGGATATCAGTAAAGGTATATTGAGCAATGGCCTCTTTTTAATTATCCTAATCCTAGTTTGCGTAATCAGTATATATTTTTTAATGACGAAAATGGTAATCAGCCCTCTTGGTGAGTTAGAACGGGCTGTAGCCAAAGTAGGGCAAGGCAGGTGGGATGTAAACTTAAATAATTTAAGAGCCAAAGGGGAAATCAAAAGGTTGGCCCACCATTTCCATGATATGACAGAACAATTGCGGAATCTGTATTGTAATCTTGAATTAAAAGTAGAAGAAAGAACTAACGAACTGAAAAAAGCAAATTTAGCCCTCCAAAAACAGCAGCGGGAACTGGAAGAGGTAAATAAGAGATTACAAGAAACAAACGTTTATAAGTCCGAATTTTTGGCAGTAATGAGCCATGAATTAAGGACTCCCTTGACCTCTATTATTGCTTTCACTGAACTCATGTTAATGGAAATTGCTCCAGAGGAAAAAGAACAAAAACAGTGCCTAGAGGAGATACTCTCGAACAGCCAAATTTTGTTAGGTTTGATTAATAATATTCTTGATCTGGCTAAAATCGAAGCAGGGAAAGATCAGCTTTCCTTAGAAGTGATAGATATAGCCGATATTATTGCTTCCGTAGAAAGCACTATTGCTCCTTTAGCAAAAAACAAAGGCCTATCGTTCTCTGCCCAAATTGCTCCTAATATACCCTTAACCAAGGCTGATCCAGAAAAAATACGTCGAGTCGTAGAAAACCTGGTAGGGAATGCAGTAAAGTTCACTGAAAAAGGAGGAAAAGTAGAAATTCTGGTAGAGTACGATGCACAAAACAATGAAATTATAATCACGGTAAATGACACCGGGATTGGGATAAAGGAAGAACATCGCAAAATGATTTTTGAGAAATTTACCCAGGCTGATAGCTCCTCCTCACGGAAACACGGAGGAAGCGGGTTGGGGCTGTCCCTGGCTAAAGAGCTCATTGAACTTCATCAGGGCTGGATCAAGGTAGAAAGCAAGTATGGGGAAGGGAGCACTTTTATTGTAGGACTCCCTGTTCAACCTGTGGAAGATGGTGACAGCTATGGAGAAAATAAAGGTAATGTTGGTCGATGACGATGACAATGTTCGTAAAGTAGTAGAACTTCTTATGCAAAAAGAAGGATATGGCTTTTGCTATGCAGCCAATGGAGAGCAAGCCCTGAAAATGTTTGCCCAAGAAAATCCAGACATCATCATACTCGATGTCATGCTCCCAGAAATCGACGGGTTTGAGGTATGTCGAAAAATTCGTGAAAAAAGTACAGTCCCTATTATTTTGCTGTCAGCCAAAGGGGATATTGTTGACAAAAGCGTAGGTTTCAATATGGGAGCAGATGATTATATTACAAAACCTTTTAGCCCAGTAGAGCTAGCTTTACGAATCAAGGCCATTTTTCGGAGAGCTGCCATGAGAGAGGAAATGGAAAACTCCCAGGACAAGGATATCATAAAGGTAAAAGATTTGGTGATCAATGGTAAGGGATTTGAGGTAACGGTTAGGGGTAAAAAAGCAGAACTAACCCCCAAAGAATTTGAGCTTTTATGGTTTATGGCCAAACATCCAGGACAGGTATTTACCCGGGAACAACTTTTCGACAATCTATGGGAAGAAGATGAAAAATTTATAGAGCATACCAGCACAATTACTGTTTTAATCAGGAAAATCAGAGAAAAAATCGAAGAGGACCCTTCCCGGCCTGAATATATACTCACAGTTTGGGGTGTAGGCTATAAATTCTGTAATTTAGATTAGATTATTTGAAGCAAAGCCAAGAAACAAATCCAATTGGAACAAAACATCCGTAATGATCCACTTGAATTGCTGTTTCTCAGATATGTTTCACAAGGTCAATATAGCAGCTATACTGCTATTCTCATCTACTCATCTAAAACAGCCTTTTTCTGACACATAAAGCATTCTTCCACCGGTCCAGAGACGATAATTTCCTGACCGCAGGTAGAGCAATTTTTTTTCTCTCCCAGGGCCAGTACTAGAGGTTCTTCGCTTTTTACTCCAGACACAGTGGCAGGTACCAGCCCAAGACTCTGATGATAACAAACCTGGGTACAAAGGCCACAGCCAGTACACAAGTCTTGATGCAGAAACAGCTGATAATCATCACTAACTACACACTTCAATGCTCCAACCGGGCAAAGAACAGCACAGGTCCGACAAAAATAACAGGTTTTTTGCAGCTGGGGACGCAAGAGAAAGGGCACTTGAAACTCAGAGGTAACCGAAGCCAGAGCCCTTTTGAGGAATTCAAGACGATCCACAGTCATTTCCGGCAGTTCGGTAATCCCTTTTTCCGTTTCCGGCTCAGTTTCAGTACCCAGCAGACTCTCCAGAGCCATTAGGGGCACTTTCTTAGCCCCTCCCCACATAGACCGGAAAAACTCCCTCCTTCCCATGTCGCTGTGAGATATTTTTTTAGCAGACACTAGAGAAGGAACCGTCTCTACATTTTTGATAGAAAAGATTCCAAGACCAAGACTATCTTCAAAAGAGCGCACCTCTTCTAGTTTTTCCAGATAAATGTTTCCCCCCCCGGATACCGGGCAAGTGGAGCAAGTATTCTCGGAATAGATCAGGTGAATAGGAAAAGACAACCCATCTAACACAAGAAGGAATTCCCTGGAAAGGCTGCCCAAGCAGGGTACTTTTAATACTCTCTCGTCTAATTCCTGGTTCCGGCTACAAGCCACAACTATAGGGACTCCATTCTCCCCCATTTTCTCTATCTTGTCCAGTACATTCCTTTCCGTCGGTTCCTGTATCTTTAAAGCACCTGTGGGGCATACTCCTGCACATAAGCCGCACTCAAGACAGTTATCAGCAAGAGAAATCCCATCCTGACCAAAGGAAATAGCCCGTACAGGACAGATATCCTGACAAAGGGAACATTGGCTCAACGGAGAACGAACCCTGGTACAGCGGCGGTGGTCCACCAAGAGATGCCCCATTCGGGAAACCACCAGTAATGCAATTTTCTCAAGGTCAAACATCATCTTACCCCCAAAACAAACTACGGTTTTATATTCTCCCTTTAACAATAACCCAAAGGAAAACCTTTGCCAAGGGTAAGAAACTGTCAGATGATAACCACGCATACTAACTTAGCTACTCCTGGAAGTTTCAGACTTCTTTTTCCCAGTAGGCACCCCTACATCATTAAAAATCATTAGTAGAAATCCAATTATCCAGACTTCGACTTGCCAGCTCAACATTGGTGGGTTTCAATTACTCATAGGTACGCTGATACTCTTCTCTACCTGCCCCAGAAAAATAACATTTAATAGTTTCACAGGAAACAGTTCTTTAGTCTTTTTCATAAAACCTAAATCTTACGTGCTCAAACACCCTTTTAGTGCTGATTTTTTCCCCATCACGACTCTCACCCACTTTTCTCTCAGTGGTTGCATATATGGGTATTAAACCTTTAGAAAATGCCCAACTTACCATCTGATATGTGGCACCAAAGTCCCCCTGTATTATAATGTAATCTCCTTCCTTTACCCTGCCTGCCAGCCACTCCTTAACTGATTCAATATAACCTGTTATAGACGGAATATCTGGAGGGATCTGTGACCACAAAACCTTTAAATCATCGGGTAAATAATGAATCTCTTTGACACCTAGCCCTTCATATGC
>JBASML010000322.1:0-1542 GCA_049656845.1 Syntrophaceticus sp. | reverse complement strand
ATCTTCAACTTCTTGGAGAAGGGAGAACTGGTGCAGGCACGGAAACACCTGAGTATGATTGTGGGCAGGGACACAGATAACCTTGATGAAGCAGGGATTACCAGGGCAGTTGTGGAAACTGTTGCCGAAAACATCTCTGATGGAATCACTGCCCCGCTTTTATATTTTGCCATCGGTGGTGTACCCCTGGCATTAGCCTACCGGATGATCAACACCCATGACTCCATGCTGGGGTATAAGGATGAAAGATATTATGACTTCGGGTGGTTTGCTGCCAGGTTAGATGATGTTGCCAGTTGGCTTCCGGCACGCCTGACAGCTATTCTGCTGGTGATCTGTGCCTGGTTCCTGAAATTGGACTGGCGTTCCGCCATCTCAATTACTTGGCGTGACAGGAGGAAGCATCCCAGTCCCAACAGCGGCTATCCAGAGGCTGCGGCAGCCGGGGCACTGGGGATTCAGTTGGGTGGAACCAACCACTATCAAGGCATACCTTCGGAGAGACCTCATCTGGGGGATCCCGTAAGGCCGATGGAAAGGTGCCAGATAACAGCGATCAGAAAACTGATCTACGGTACTTTGTTTATGTTTATTGTTCTGTATTTCTGTCTAGTTATTGTGATACGGTGGGGAGCATTTTGGTGATATTAAAAGGGAGTGCAGTGGTTCCTGGTTCCTGTGGTGAATTAGTCCAGGGTACCAGTGGGGGAACCAACTTCCTGGTTTCCTGCCCGGTGAATTGGTATAGCAGGGTGACTGTGCGCCTTGGGGCATCACAGGAGGATGTCTATCCTAAAAATCGCTTAAAAACATACCTGGCAGTCCGCAAGATGCTTGACGTGTACGGTTATTCTGATCGTAAGGTTGTTCTTGAGGTAACTTCCTCTCTACCTGTAAGCAAGGGGATGGCTAGCAGCACCGCGGACTTAGCCGCTGGATGTTTTGCTGCAGCAGCAGCCGTGAAAATCAAACCGGATCCACAGGAGATCGCCAGGATAGCACTGGCTGTAGAGCCATCTGATGCAACCTTTTTCCCGGGAATCGCTCTTTTTGATCACGTGCAGGGTATGCTGTATCAAGAACTTGGTAATGCTGTACCCCTGGGGATTATAGCACTGGATTTCGGTGGGGTAGTGGATACTCTAACATTTAATAACCGCGGTGATCTGCCTTCCTGGAATAAAGCCAACGAGTGTAAGACGGGGCAAGCCCTGGAGCTTGTCAAAGCCGGAATAAATAAGGCAGATCCGGCTCTCATAGGCCGCGGAGCGACCTTAAGCGCCCTGACCAATCAGGGGCTTCTCCATAAACCGTGTCTTGAGGAGCTGATCGATTATGCCTTGAGTCACGGCGCCTATGGGGTGAATGTGGCTCATAGCGGTACTGTTGCCGGGGTGCTGGTTCCACCCGGGAGGGAAAGTGATGCCTCTTTGGTGAGCGGTATTATCAAACACTTCCCAGCGATTGGCACCTACTATCCCTTGCGCTTGGTAGGGGGAGGACCGCGCTATCCTGGGATGATTCACAGAAGGGATGGTGAGT
>JBASML010000321.1:0-2915 GCA_049656845.1 Syntrophaceticus sp. | reverse complement strand
TTCCTCTTTTCGAAAAATAAAAAAACCCCGAGAAAACAGGGTTTTTCATGGCTGCTTAAAGATACCTTTTATATTGTGAATAGGTTTCATCTAAGTCGACAATAATTACTTCACTGCCGACCTTTTTTACCGATGACCAGGGTATTTCTATTTCCTGCCTGTCTGTCCAAAGATTCAAAAAATTTGAACGCCCCGGAAGAATAATTGATATTACCTCTCCACTATCGGGATCAATAATCATATCAGAATCACCAATAGTGCCAAGACGCATACCATCGAAGATATTAATGATCTCCTTACCTATCAGATCGCTTAACCTCAACCCCCTTCCTCCCTTCTCCTTTTGCTTTTTATTTATGAATCAAATCCCGGAATTATGTTTGGGAAACGGCAAATGGGTATCTGATTTTATCTTCAGTAAGTGGCCCCAGTACAGTTATTGTCATCTGTTTTGGATTAAAGATTTTCCTGGCAAAAGACTGCACATCCCCTTCGGTCAGCGCATTTATTTTATCTAAGATTTCCTCGATGGTAATAAGCCTATTATAAACAAGCTCCGACTTTCCCAGGCGGTGCATACGCTGGAGAACACTTTCTTGAGCCAGTAGGAGACTCCCCTTTACTTGTGTCTTGGCTCTCTTCAGTTCCTTTTCCAATACACCAGATTCTGTTATGTCATAGATCTCTTGCCAGCTTAAATCCAAAACATCCTGGCAGTTAACTGGGTTTGTTCCGGCATAGATTGTAAATAAACCACTATCTAGAAAGGATAGATAATAGCTATAAATAGCGTAAACAAGAGCGCGCTCCTCCCGTACTCGTTGAAAAAGGCGAGAGCTTGCACCCCCTCCTAAAATATTATTGACAATCTGCAGGTGATATACATTTTCATCATACAAAGATACCCCTGGTACCCCCATACAGATCTGTACCTGTTCTAAGTCACGGTAGAAACTTTTTATTGTTGCCTTGGTTTGCGGGGGAGTAATTTGATTTTCAACCTTATGTGCCGGCAAAGATGCTAAAGCTGACCCTAACAAATCAACTGCTTCGCTGTGCTGGAACTTTCCAGCCAGGGCTACTACCATATTTGACGGGCTATAATGCCGATTATAGAAGGAAAGAAGGCGCTCTCTGTTGATTCTAGATAAAGAATCCATTGTCCCGATTATCGGTCGCCCTAGTGGGTGCCCATCCCAAATGGTCTGAGAGAAGTAGTCATGAATAATATCATCTGGAGTGTCCTCATACATACTAATCTCTTCTGCCACAACCTTCTTCTCCCGGGCGATATCCTCCTCGCGAAACAAAGAGTTGAACACCATATCACTGAGGACATCCACTGCTAGAGGGAGATATTCTGCCAAAACCCTCACATAATAGCAGGTGTATTCCTTACTTGTGAAAGCATTAAGCTGGCCACCAACCTCTTCGATGGCTTCAGCAATTTGTTTGGCATTCCTCTTGGCTGTACCCTTAAACAACAAGTGTTCGATCAGGTGAGAAATACCCGCCTCTTCAGGTTCTTCATGTCGGGATCCGGTTTTCACCCAAAAACCAACAGCTACAGAGTGCACACCGGGCACTTCTTCACTAACAATAGTAACTCCATTATCCAGTACATCATTATAATACATCAACTGTGCCCCCAATCTTCATTCAATTTTTTATCGTCCAGAGCGACCTTCTAGGAACATCTTCAAGTGCCACAAGTTCGGTGACACAAAGAAGGTTATTCTCCAACCTTATTTCTATTCTCCCGGCAATCTCTCCCTTCCTGCAAGGAGACTTCATGTAAGGGGCAAGATAAACCCTTTTTTCCACTTGCGGCAGTTGCTGAGGTGAAATTAAAAAGGAAATATCCCTTACAGGGCCCACTGCAACTGTGGTGCGAGACCCTTTTTTTACCGGCACCTGAAACAAGGGCCTTTGGCTTTTACATACAATTTGGTGACAGTTTTTTGCTCCATATTCTAAGAGGTGCAGAGTATCTGCATAACGGTCACCGCTTCCCAGGACCACACTGATCAGTAGATGGCCTTTGTATTTTGCAGCAGTCACCAAACACTCTCCAGCCTCACTGGTTGTTCCAGTTTTGACACCGATGACCTCAAGTCCATCATACTTATACCCTAAAAGTTTGTTTGTATTATGTAAAACAAAAACATCTTTTCCTGAAAGCTCTTTGACCTGGTCACTCTGGGTTCCTACGATTTGCCGAAAGTCTTTATTTTTCAAGGCATAACGAGTAATCCTAGCAAGGTCATAAGCACTGACAACATGTCCATCCTGAGGAAGCCCGTGGGGATTACAGAAGGAGCTCTGCCAGCAGCCAATAGTTTTGGCTTTATAGTTCATCAAAGCCGCGAATTGCTCTTCACTTCCGGCCATGTGGATAGCAATTGCAGCCGCGGCATCATTCCCAGAATTGATCAATGCGCCTTTTGTTACATCATAGAGGCTAAATTTTTGCCCAGCTTTCAGGTAAAGGCTTGTCCCTTCAAGGGAGGCAGAATAATGATCAATTATAACCGGTTCCTTTTTGTCTCCCATTTCCAGACTGAGAAGTCCAGCCAATATTTTGGTTGTGCTGGCCGGGGGAAACGGTTTTGTGGCATTATAACTGTACAGAACAACACCAGACTGGTAATCCATTAATACCGCAGCATCAGCTGCAAGAGATAGCTCTTCTGCTGCATAGGCTGTGCCACCAGATACCATTATGAAGATAATAAATGCAACTAACAGCAAGAAAGAGCGGATGCATCCCTTCATCTAACAGGTTCCCCCTTCCAAATAATCAACTCTCAACTAGCTATTAGCTTTTCCAAAGGTACAATTTGATAACCCTGCTCCCGCAATCCTTTGATTATATCAGGTAAGGCCTGGTTTGTTTGTTCTGTAGGGTGCATAAG
>JBASML010000320.1:0-3417 GCA_049656845.1 Syntrophaceticus sp. | reverse complement strand
TAGTACGCCAGTGCAAACCAGCAGTGGTAAACATCAAGTCAACCAGAACCGGAAAAACAGCTGCTATCCAGGGTACCGGTTTTAATCTGGAACCCAGTGGAATGATAGTCACCAACCGCCATGTTGTCGAGGGAGCCTCTACAGTAGAAGTTACCTTCAGTGATGACAAACGCTTGTTCAGCCAGGATATTAACCTGATTGACGGTTATGACCTTGCCGTAATATGGTTCAAAGGTAATGACCTGCCATCCTTGCCGGTGTCTGATAGAATAGTAGAAATAGGGGAATCTGTAACTATTATTGGCAACCCCCGAGGTTTTCAAGGCGTTTCCTGCCGTGGCAAAGTAAGGGAATATTATAAAACCGATTCCGGGATGCTGGTATTTACCATTGACGCTGCAATCGCTCCGGGCAGCAGCGGCAGCCCAGTTTTAGATGATCAAGGTTGTCTTGTCGGCATTATCTATGCTGCTGGGAAGATAGCCGTTGATGGGGAAGAACAAAATCGGGCAATAGCTATTCCCGCCACAGCGTTGTTTCATTTATCCATGGATCACAAAGATCAGAAGTACGAATCTCCTGAGCAACTTTCCGGGTCACAAAAACAAAATGATTAATTCTCAGTACACCCCCATCTTTTTCAACACTAATGGGTAACACCAACTGCTCCCCCCCCATCTAAAAAAATAGCAAAGCAGATGCACCTGTCCTAATAACATTTACTTATCTTTGCAATGATAAACTTCTATAATATCCTGCATAGGAATTCACTTCCAAGTGAAGAATTATAAAGAGAAACCATTAAATATGGTTTACTATCATAGTAAAAGGAGGGCAAAAAGATGTTAGTTGGCAAAGAAGCCCCAAATTTTACCGCTAAAGCCTATCACCAGGGCAAAATCATTAATATTACGCTGGAAAAATTAAGGGGAAGATGGGTTGTGCTCTGCTTTTATCCCGGAGATTTTACCTTTGTTTGACCCACTGAACTTTCGCACATAGCTGTAGGCTATGAAGAGTTGCAAAAACTTAACGTAGAAGTGCTTTCTGTCAGTGTTGACAGTGTTTTTACTCATAAAATCTGGAACGAAACTGAACTCTCCAAAATGGTTGAAGGTGGAATTCCCTATCCCATGCTGTCCGACCAAAATGGCAATCTAGGAAGACTCTATGATGTATATGATGAAAATGCCGGCCAAAATATCAGGGGCAGATTTCTGATCGATCCTGATGGGTTCATTCAAGCAGCAGAAATTCTAGCACCACCTGTGGGAAGAAACCCGCAAGAACTGCTGCGTCAAATCAAGGCCTTTCAGCATCACCAGAAAACCGGCGAAGTTATGCCTTCAGGATGGCAGGAAGGTGACAAAACCTTAAAACCATCTGTAAAGCTCGCAGGCAATGTATGGAGAGAATGGCAGCCTAAATAATTAAATAAGGAGCTTGGATATTAAAAAAAGTCCTGAATAAATAAGTAGGTGGCGATAGCGGGCTGACAGGCCAGTTTATCGCCACTCTTTGATTTATCGGCGCGATTGACAGAAAACGCTCCTATCCCTCTTATCATGAATAAATTAATAAATCCTTGATAAACTAATACCAAATAAACAAAAAGGAGGAAAAATAATTGCCACAGTTAAACCAAATGGAACTGCAAAACCTGAGGCACTTCATCGGTTCTCATGAAACTGCCGCACAGAAACTAAAAACTTATGCAGAACAGTGCCAGGATCCACAAATTAAACAGATGTTTCAGCAGTCAGCTCAGGAAGCCGAAAATACAAGGCAAAAATTCCTGTCATTCTTACAATAATACGGGAGGGAACAAAACCTATGCAGGAAAAAGACATGGTCAATGATGTTTTATCTATGATCAACAGCAGTTTAACCGGATATGCCAACGCCATCACCCAAACCTCAAACCAGCAGCTCAGGCAAGTGCTGCAGCAGACCAGGGATGCTGATGAACAATTCCAGTATAAACTATACCAGGTGGCAGAGCAAAAAGGATACTACCAACCGGCACAGCCAGCAAACCCGCAGGATATACAGCAAATACGCGCCTCCCTTACTCAAGGGCAATAAACTAAAGGAGAGAAACCTTGATCAAGGTTTCTCTCTCTTCTTTACAAAAGATCTATCTCTAGCTCCTGCAGATAATCCTCGCTTACAGTATAACCCTGGCGGAGCTGATCTCGCAGTAAGGATATTTCTCGATCTAGCTGCTCTAATTTTTTAAGGAGCAGTCGCTCTTCCGGTGTAGTGGTATGAAGTCTGAACATGCCGCCGTTTTTCATAACTACACGCCGGTCAGCCAGCAAAGCTAACATGGGGTCATGGGTGACAAGCACTACTATTTTATCCTGCAGAGGAATAAACCCCTGCATAGCAAAAAAGACAGCCGGAATACTCCTTCTGGACAAACTCCCGGATCATGCTTGAAAACGCCCGACTTATATTCATGGGACAATGTAATATTATCCTCTCCACTGGCTGCACTCCTTTATCCGTTTTTTGATAACTGCGCTTTTATAAGATGATTCCACTTCAAAAGTCATTTTTCGTTCGCAGTACCACCACATATAGTGAGCAACCTAACATATAACCACACTCCACAGCGGATAACAAATGTAAAAACAGGGTTTCCGCAGTGGAATTAGGCTTTACAGGTGTTTTTGTATTTCAATCCATCTGCCCTTATCTCCCGGCGCATCGTACATAACTTTAAAACTGGGTATCCCAGCCTCAATGGCATAATTTGTCATCTGTTCGGCGGAAATTATTTTTCCCCCCTTCTTCTCCATCATATTCCTGTGTAATCCGGACAAACGCTCCCTCATGGTCCAGGGGGCATAACGGCTGAGCCCACCCCCAACAAATGCAATTCCGCCAACTTTTAACACCCTGTGTATTTCAGATAATCCTGATACCACATCTTTCCAGAACCAGATCGACCCGCGGCTGACAATAAAATCAGCGAAATTATCATCAAAAGGCAGCTTCTTGCAGACATCAGCCTGTACAAAAAATACTTCATTGTCAATATCAGCCTCTGCAACCGTCTCCTTGGCTGATTCCACTGTTTCAGCATCAATATCGATGAAGTAAATACTCATGTGCGTGATCTTGGCAATTTCAACTCCCACATAACCCTTGCCTGTGCCAATATCCAGACAGATGCCGCTGTTCAACCCATAGTCATCAACACACTGCTGTGCTAATAGAGGATAAATGGGCATCATGCAATTGTAGGAAAGTGACTTCATCATATCTGTTTTCCTCCTCTGCTGTGATTATTATTTACCACCGGCGTCTTTCAATAGGAAAATTATATCCTCATCTGTGAAAAGCCCTGGTTTTTCTCAACTTATTTCATCTTTCTTCAGGCTTTAGTGTAGAGATATCCATCTCCAAGAT
>JBASML010000319.1:0-12237 GCA_049656845.1 Syntrophaceticus sp. | reverse complement strand
GTGTTATAACTCAGCCTGATAGGCCCCGGGGCCGCGGCAGGAAAATTGCATCACCACCTGTGAAGGAATTCCTTGCAGGTTCCTTACCTGTTTATCAACCAACAACCCCTCAGGAAATGATAGAGGTTATTAATAAATACCATCTTAAACCAGATGTTATTGTGGTTGTTGCCTATGGGATGTTGTTACCCTTACAGGTTCTCAAATTACCTCCATTAGGATGTATCAACCTTCACCCCTCACTGCTCCCAAAATATAGGGGTGCTGCACCTATTCAGAGAGCAATTATGAATGGGGAGCAGCTCAGCGGTATTACCACTATGTATTTGTCTGAAGAGATGGACGCAGGGGATATTATCCTTCAGGAGGAAACAGTAATCCCCGATGATGCTACTGCTGGTGATATGGCAGATTTCTTGGCAGAGCGGGGAGCTGTTTTAATGGAGAAGACACTGACTTTGCTGCAGCAGGGAGTTGCACCGCGGCATCCTCAGGATCACAACTGTGCTACCTATGCTCCTCCCCTCTGTAAAGAAGAGGAGCGAATTGACTGGAGCCGGGATGCTGAAGAGATATCAAGGCAGATTCGGGGTATGAATCCTAAACCCGGGGCGTATACTGTGCTAAAAGGTAGCATATTAAAAATCTGGCGATCACAGGTGAATAAGGATCTTCTATCAGGCTTTTTACCGGGTGAGGTTGTAGATAGCAACCCTAAAACTGGTTTTTCTGTACAGACCGGGAGGGGTCAAATTGTTTTGCAAGAGGTGCAACCTGCAGGCCGCCCCCGGATGAGTGCTGCTGAGTTTGTTCGGGGATACAGAATTTCGCCGGGTTTACGCTTGGGATGACAAACGACCCGTGCCGCTGTAAAGGTGGTTGTAAATGAGTGAGTAAGCCTAAGGTTTCTCCTGCCAGGAATGCAGCACTTGATGTGCTGCTGGCTGTAGAGAAGGATGGTGCTTATGCCAACCTGGAGCTGCAGAAGCTGACCAGGAGAATAAAATTGACACCCAGCGATACTTCCCTTCTGACTGAGTTGGTATACGGCACTCTGCGCAGACAGGGAACTTTAGATTGGGTGATAGACCAGTTCAGCACAGTATCTGTTTGCCAGATGAATTATATTATACGTAATATTGTGCGATTGGGAGTATATCAACTGCTTTATTTAGATAGGGTTCCTTCTAGGGCTGCCTGCAATGAGTCGGTGGAACTGGCAAAGAACCGTGGGCTCCACGGATTAGCTGGTTTTGTAAATGCCCTGCTGCGCAATATTAGTCGCAACAAACAGAATATTTCTTATCCCGATCCAGAGAAGGAGCCCGCACTCTATTTGAGCTTAAAATATTCTCATCCTTTGTGGTTAGTAGAACGCTGGTTGTTACGCTACGGAAAAGAAGAAACTGCTGCTCTTTGTATGGCCAATAATGAGCCACCTCCTGTTGTGCTGCGCTGCAATACTCTAAAAATTACACCGGAAAAACTTTTAACAATACTTAAAAAAGAGGGTCTGACGGTTCGCCCTAGTGCTCTGGTTCCCGAGGGAATCATAGTGGAGAAGATATCTTTTTTACCAGATTTGAAATCTTTCAAAAATGGGTTTTATGCTGTGCAGGATGAGAGTTCTATGATTGTCTCCTCTGTGTTGAACCCGATACCTGGGTCCTTTGTTATTGATGTTTGCAGTGGACCTGGCGGGAAAACAACACACCTTGCTCAGCTAATGAAGAACAAGGGGAGGATCCTGGCCCTTGATGTCCATGAACACCGCCTGCAACTGGTCAAAGGCGCCTGCGAGAGATTAGGTGTGACCATTGTAGAAACCAGACAGCTGGATGCCAGAAAATTGCCTGATCAACTAGAGGAAAAGGCTGATTATATTTTGGTTGATGCGCCTTGTTCTGGATTAGGTGTGATCCGCAGGCGGCCTGATCTGAGGTGGCGGGTGAAACCTGATGATTTATCTCGCCATGCTATACAACAGTTGGAGATCCTGCAACAGGCAAGTAAGTGCTTAAAGGCAGGAGGTGTGCTGCTTTACAGCACCTGTTCTACAGAGCCCGAGGAGAATATAGAGGTTGTCAACTCTTTTTTAATGGAATACACTAGGTTTAAGCTTGAGGAGATCACAGGTTTGTTACCCTTTCCTCTAGTTTATAGTAATGATAAGATAGATGCCCAAAAGGGTTTTTTACAACTGCTGCCGCATAGGCACGGTACTGATGGGTTTTTCCTGGCCTGTTTAAGAAAGACCTAAGAGGGTAGGTGAGTTTATGAACTTAGATGATTTAGAAAATATTATATCAAGATTCTGGGAGGGTATTTTTCGTAAGGGGAAACGGCCTATTCAGCCTGTAGAAATAGCTAAGGCATTAGTACGGGAGATGGTTGATCAGAGGCGGGTGAGTGTTTCTCGGGTCTATGCCCCTAATATTTTTACAATAAGCTTGGGAAAAGCGGATTTTCAAAAGAGTGCTCCCTTGCAGGACGCTCTTAGCCAGGAATTAGCGGAATATATCAGGAATAAAGCAATAGAAAAGGAATATACCCTGATCGGGAGGCCACAAGTTACTTTCCTAGAAGATGAATCCCTTGAAATGGGAGAGATTGTGGTTAAATCTGCCTTTTCATCGGATCTGCCTATAGAAGAACCAGCCGACCAGACAATGATCAAAGAACCAGTGGATCAGACAATGATCTTTGATAAGAAGGGGATGGGGGGCATGGATGACGGCAAAAGCTATTCTATAGTTATCGTAAGTGGTCCTGACCAGGGGAAAAGCATTTCACTACAAGGGGAAGAGCCTTGCTATATTGGGCGTAAAACCACTAACAACCTGGTGCTTTCAGATATCAATGCCTCCAGGGAACATGCCAAGTTGGAAAAGCGTAATGATGCCCTATACCTGATCGATTTAGGAAGCAAAAATGGAACCTTTGTTGATGGAATTCCTATAGAACAGTATGAATTGGATGTTGGGGATCAATTTATGATTGGAGAGAACCTGTTTAGAGTAGAAGGGAGTTAAAACCTTGATTTGGGTGGTTCTAGCTCTAAAATACCTGGTGCTGCTGTTGCTATGTATTTTTATTGTGGTTGCTTTTTTGAACAGCAGGACAGGTGGAAAATCCAAGGCTGCTCTTTTAGTACTTCGTTCTGGATCTGCTGCCATACCTGAGGGGACAAGGTGGGAGTTAGGAAAAGGTATTGTCCTGGGAAGGGGTAGTGATTGTGCAGTAAATCTTCCTGATCCCTATGTTTCTAACAGACATGCCCGCATTATTCTGCAAGATGGCAAATATTATATCACTGATCTGGGAAGCACCAATGGTACCATTTTAGATGATCAGTTTCTTACAACACCACAAATTCTGCGGAATGGATCCCAAATTAGAATTGGGCGGTTTACCTTTAAAGCAGAAGTGCCAGAGGAAAGTGATAGGAAAAGCTCTTTTCTTCTGCCGCTCTTTCCTGGGTTGATCATTGGTGCTGGAAGCCTGGAATTGTATCGGGAGCAGCTGTTAAGTGCTCAGGATATTACCCTCTTAACTGTGGTTGCCCTGTATTTGGTGATCACTTCATTTATTGTAGAATATAAAAGAAGAGGCAACCCCTTAATTATGCATCTCGTAGGGGTTCTTTCAGCTTTAGGTCTTATCTTTATCTTTCGGGTTGACCCCTATTATGGGGTGCGTCAATCGTACTGGGTATTAGCAGGTTATACACTGTTTTGGCTGATTCAGGTTTTTCTATCTGAATATCGACGCCTGCTTGATTACAAATACACCTTTATGGTATTGAGTATTGTTTTTTTAATTTTTACTATTATATTTGGTGTGGAAGCGGGAGGGGCACGCAGTTGGCTTTCTCTCGGTTCTTTTCGGTTTCAGGCCTCTGAGTTTGTAAAGGTTTTTATGGTGATCTTTCTGGCGGGTTATCTCGAGGAAAACAAGGAGATTCTCCGGGTAGGGACCATCAAGTTTGGCCGTTTTTATCTTCCTGATTGGCCTTATTTGGGCCCACTGCTGGTGATTTGTGGTCTTTCCTTATTGCTCCTGGTTTTTCAGAAGGATCTGGGAATGGCCATGCTTTTTTTTGCAATTTTTCTTGTGATGGTTTATATCGCTACAGAGCGGGCATATTTTCTTTTATTGGGCCTAGGACTTTTTTCAGTAGGTGCAGTTTTGATGTATAACATTTTTCCTCATGTTCAGAGCAGGCTACTCATCTATCTCGATCCCTGGCAGCAGATTGAGGGTGGCGGCTATCAGGTTATTCAATCAATTTTTGCTATCAGTGGGGGGGGCTTGTTCGGGCAGGGATTGGGAAGTGGTTTTCCTAAATTGATACCAGCTGTGCATACCGACTTTATCTTCTCACTGATTGGAGAAGAATTGGGGCTTCTTGGTGCCCTGTCGATATTAGGGATTTACTTTTTGCTGGTTTGGAAAGGGTTACAGGTTTCCCTCAATGCCGCGGATGGATTTGGTGGCCTCTTGGCATGTGGGTTCAGTTCTATCCTGGCTCTACAGACACTGATTATTATTGGTGGAGTGATCAATCTGATCCCACTTACCGGAATTCCTCTGCCATTTTTGAGCTATGGGGGCAGTTCTTTTGTTTCCAACTGTTTTCTGATGGGAATCCTCTATAAAGTTGGTGTAGAAAGTGAGAAAGATAAAGATATAGATGAGCTGGGAGCACCTATGAACGCTGTGGTGGATCGTTAAGAAAAGGGGAAAATAAACATGCAGCATGCAGTTAAAAAACTTTTCATATTTATAACCGCCTGTTTTTTAATCTATTCAGGATATCTTATTTATCTTGTATTGGTCCGGGGGCCGGAATTGAGCACACATGGTGCTAATCCAAGACCCTGGATTATAGAAAGTCGCGTTGTTCGGGGAGGAATCTATGCGCGTAATGGAGAAAAAATAGTCGAAAGCACTATTGATGGGGAAGAGATAAAAAGGAAGTATTATTTTCCACAGCAGTATGCACATTTGACCGGCTATCATTCCAGGCGCCTGGGAAAAACCGGGCTGGAAAAAGCCTATGATGATGAGTTGCTGGGGATCAAGGGTCATTCTGGAAGAAACCTGGAAGCGCGTTGGGGCATCAAAAGAACTGAGGGTGAAACCCTCTACCTTACCATCGACCATACTCTCCAGATGAAAGCCTGGGAACTGCTTTCTCCTTACAAGGGGGCAGCGGTTGTTTTGGATCCCAGAACTGGTGAAATCCTGGCGATGGTTAGCACCCCCAGCTTTAATCCGAATATTAATAATTTAGATAAAAACTGGGATCAGCTGCGTCAAGACAGCGAGAACTCACTGCTTAATAGAGCTATTCAGGGTTTATATCCTCCGGGATCCACAATGAAAATTGTTACTGCTGCTATTGGGCTGGGTAAATTTCCTCAGCTGGAGAACGAGTACTTTAACTGTCAGGGAGAGCTTACCATTCAAGGCAGGGTCTTGCATGATATGCGGGCCCATGGCAGGGTGGATTTTAAAAGCGCAATGGCAAAGTCATGTAATTCTTATTTTGCTAATTTAGGTATGAAAATTGGGAGTGAGGACTTTACAAAAGGTTTGCAGGATTTCGGTTGGGGAGAGAAAATACCTTTTGATCTTCCTGCAGAAAAGATTCCTTTGAACCAGGATAGTCTAAAAAGCCTCAATGGTCTTGCAGAATCTGCTATGGGGCAGGGGGAAATCATGGTAAGTCCTTTGTTTATGGCTCTTGTAGCTGGGGCTATCGGTAATAAGGGGGTTATGATGAGCCCTTATCTTGTACAGGAGATCCATTCACCTGAAGGCAAGGTAGTTTGGAAACATGACCCGCGTTTTCTGAGAGTGGTGGCTACACCTGAAGTTGCCTGGCAGGTTCAGGAAGGAATGGTGGGTGTGGTGCAACCTGGAGGAACTGGGACAGCAGCTTCTCTGCCAGGGATAGATGTGGCTGGGAAGACGGGATCCGCAGAGAATCCTTCAGGAGCTACCCATGCTTGGTTTGTAGCCTCTGCACCCGCACAACTACCCCAGGTTGCGGTTAGTGTTATTGTGGAACACGGCGGACAGGGCGGGAGAACTGCGGCACCCATTGCCAAAGAGCTCTTAAGGCTCGCCCTATTACGGGAGGGTTAAATAAACATGATCGGTAAATTATTGGGTGATAGGTACGAAATTATTGCCAAGCTCGGTTCTGGTGGAATGGCGCATGTTTATCGCGCTCGCTGCACTATTTTAAATCGCATTGTTACTGTCAAGGTACTGCGCGAGGAACTGGCTGAGGATAGAGATTTTGTTCGCCGCTTTCAGATGGAGGCACAGGCAGTAGCCCTCTTGTCACATCCAAACATTGTAAGCATCTATGATGTGGGAGAGGAGAATGGTATACCTTATCTGGTTATGGAATATGTGGAAGGGGATAATCTCAAAGAGATTATACGCAAAAAGGGTGCACTTTCTCCATCAGAGGCAGTGGACATCGGTATACAGGTGTGTGCTGCTCTAGACCACGCCCACAGCAAAGGGATTATTCACAGAGATATTAAGCCTCATAATATTTTGGTTACACCTGAGGGGCAAGTCAAGGTAACTGATTTCGGCTTAGCACGTTTTCTTTCGGTTCCCAGTGCTACTATGACCCAGTCTGGTACGGTAATGGGTTCTGTGCACTACTTTTCTCCGGAACAGGCCCGAGGAGAGGAGGCTAATGCCCAATCTGACCTCTATTCCCTTGGCGTTGTTCTTTATGAAACTGTTTCAGGTCATGTGCCTTTTCAAGGGGATAATCCTGTTTCTATTGCTCTCAAACACTTGCAGGAGGAACCACCTTCTTTACGCCTTGAAAATCCTTCTATTCCTCAAGAGCTCGAACAGATTATTTTTAAGGCTATGGCCAAGGATCAGGGAATGCGCTTTGCATCTGCAAAGGATATGCAGCTTGCACTTTCTAAAGTTTATTCAGGTGAGCTAGTTGGTCCCCATGAAGAAGAGCAGACCAGGTCTATTCCTGTCCCAATAATACCGGAGAACAAAGATATACAGAAAAAAAGAATGCATCCCGCAGCTATAGCGGCTTTGGTTGTTTGCGCTCTGCTTGTTGCTGGGGGTGCAATCTTTGCTTTTTCCAAGTGGTACTTTGGAGGTACTGTTGAAGTACCTAATGTGGTCGGGCAGTCCCAGGCTGAGGCTGTAGAGAAGCTTAAAAGTGCAGGTTTCCAGGTGGAAGTAAGTGAGGTTTTTGACCAGGGTAAACAAGCCGATGTTGTGGTAAAGCAGGATCCTGTCGGTGGGATGAAAGCCAAAAAAGGGCGTTTAGTGCGCATCTGGGTAAACAAAGGGCAAAGCAGTGTTTGGTTACCGGATCTGACTGGTGCCTCAGAGAGAGAAGCAAAACTAGCCTTGGAGGGGCGAGGTTTTAAAGTAAAAATAACCCGGGAGAATCATGATAGTGTGCCTGCAGGGTATGTGATAAGGCAGTTTCCTGAAGGGGATCAAAATCAACCTAAGGGCAGTGAGGTTACATTGGTTGTGAGCAGTGGCCCGCTTGTTACAGAGGTTGTAGTTCCCTCTCTGGTGGGGTTGACAGCGGATCAGGCAAGAACAGCACTGACTTCTGTAGGGTTGAATCTGGGTGAGGTGAAGGAGGAGTCAAGCAGCACGGAAAAGGGGATTATTATTAAACAGGGTGTAGCTCCTGGAACATCTGTTAAAAAAGGGCAAAGCATTGATATTGTTGTCAGTAGTGGCCCCAGCAGTGGTCCAGTTGATGGCTCCAATGGCGGCTTAAAATCGCAGGAAAGAAAGTTAAAGATTGAAGTTCCAGAGGGTGAAACCGGGGAAATAAAGGTGGTTATCAAGGATGCGCAGGGCACCAGGGAGGTCTATAAAGGGACCCATGAAGCAGGGGATGTAATTGAAAGAAGTTTCGAGATTTATCCACCTGGGGAGTTCCAGATCTATTTCCAGGGACGCCTTAACAAGACCATTACATTTTGATGACCGGTAAAGGAGGCCATTTGTGGAAGGTTTGATTATCAAGGGCTATGGGGGGTTTTATTACGTCAGATCAGGTGAAGAAACCTGGTGTTGCCGTGGGCGCGGTCGTTTGCGGCGTGGGCAGAACCTATTAACAGGTGACCGAGTTATTTTTACACCTCTCGAGAAAGGAGAGGGGGTCATTGAAGAGGTCAAAGAGCGAAAAAACGCCCTACCTCGCCCTCCTGTAGCCAATGTTGATCAGGCTGTTTTAGTGGTTTCTTTGGCTAATCCTGATCCTGATCTTAAGCTTCTTAATCGTTCTTTGGTTCTGTGTGAATTAGAGAAAATCAATGTTGTTATCTGTTTTAATAAAATAGATTTATTAGATTTAGGACAGGCCAAAGACCTGGAGGATATTTATAATAGAGCCGGTTATACCACCATTTTTACATCAGCTCTTTATGGTTATGGTCTGGAGAGATTACGTCAGGTGATAGCCGGAAAAGTATCGGTATTATCAGGCCCATCAGGTGTTGGCAAATCTACACTTCTCAACTCATTGGATCCTAATCTGTCTTTGAAAACAGGGGAGATAAGCAAGAAACTAAAAAGAGGAAAACATACTACTAGATATGTGGAATTAATCCCCATATGTGGTGGGTATGTAGCTGATACACCTGGTTTCAGCAGCTTAGAACTGCCATCTATGAAAAGAGATGAGTTAGGCCGCTGTTTTCCAGAGTTTCACGAATATGCCGGGCAGTGCCGTTTTTATGACTGTATCCATTTAGATGAACCTGACTGTGAAGTAAAGAAAGCATTGGAGAAGGGCTTAATCAGCGACATCCGTTATTATGACTACAAGCAGTTTTTAGAAGAGATTATCAGCAAGGAGCGAATTTACTAATGAGCATTAAGATTGCACCCTCTATTTTAACTGCAGATTTCAGTAATCTAGGAGCACTGATTAAAAAACTGGAAGGTGGAGGAGCAGATGATATTCACCTGGATATCATGGATGGAAAGTTTGTGCCAAATCTTACATTTGGGCCGCTGATTGTGGCTTCACTGCGCAAGGTTACTTCTCTTCCCCTTGATGTTCACCTGATGGTAGAAAACCCAGAACATTATTTTTCAGCTTTTGCTGAAACCGGTGTGAAGAGTTTGACCATTCACTCTGAGACCTGTCCACATCTACATCGATCCGTTCAGTTGATCAAGGAGATGGGGCTTAAAGCAGGGGTGGCTTTGAATCCGGCAACCCCATTGAGTGTTCTAGAGTATATTATACAGGATGTGGATGTTGTGCTTGTGATGACAGTAAATCCCGGTTGGGGTGGGCAGAAATTCATCCCCACCGTATGTCGGAAGATCAAGGAATTGAGGGAAATGCTGATCAATGCAGGATCCAGCGCGGATCTGCAGGTAGATGGAGGAATCAATACTACAACCATAAAAGCGGCTGTGGATTGTGGTGCAAATTCCCTTGTGATTGGTTCTGCTCTCTTAAAGGAGCAGGATCTGACTAAAGCAATAAAAGATTACCGTGCCGCAGCTGAGGAAACACTGGCTGGGAGCTGGTGGCAGCATGCTTTTCTAGGTGAGTAATCTCAGGTTGCTTGTTGTTGACGTAATTTGGCCTTAAGGTGTACAATGAACTTACTATACAATTTAATTTAGTCAGGAAGGTCCTTCGGGGGATGGTGAAAATCCACACCGGCGGTAAAAGCCCGCGAACCCGGTACTTACTCTGTTTGTAAGTACTCTGGTTGATCTGGTGAAAATCCGGAGCCGACAGTTAAAGTCTGGAGGGGAGAAGGAATTTCTCTATTTAATTAATTATTGAGCTTTTAATACCCGGACGCTTTCCTGCCGGGTTTTTGTATTTTTTACATATAAATCATTGGAGGCGGACCTGGGTGGAACATGAACAATTTATGGCTAGAGCATTACAACTGGCAGAGTTGGGACGTGGCAAGACAAGTCCGAACCCCATGGTAGGTGCTGTTATAGTCCGCAATGGCAGGATAGTTGGAGAGGGGTATCACCAGAAGGCGGGTACACCACATGCAGAGGTTAATGCCCTTAGGGATGCTGGAGAAGAGGCACATGGGGCGGTGATGTATGTAACATTAGAGCCCTGCTGCCACTATGGTCGAACCCCACCATGTACAAAGGCGATTATAAAAGCTGGGATCAAGGAAGTTGTGGTGGGGACAACTGACCCAAATCCCCTGGTTTCCGGCAAAGGTATCAAGGTATTAAAGGATGCAGGGATCCGGGTTGTTGTAGGTGTATTAGAGAAGGAAGCACGGCTCCAGAATGAGTCATTTATTAAGTATATCAATACCAAATGCCCCTTTGTTACTCTGAAAGCGGCCATCTCACTGGATGGAAAGGTTGCTACCAGGACCGGTGATTCAAAATGGATTACAGGTGAAGAGGCAAGGGTTTTGGTTCACCGGATGAGAGCGATAAATGACGCTATTATGGTGGGGATCGGTACTGTTTTGGCAGATGACCCTCTTCTCACAGTGAGGCTGGAGGGTGAATATAAACAACCACTGAGAGTTATCGTTGACAGCTCTCTTTCTATCCCTGAGAGATCTCGAATTGTCAAAACAGCCTTAGATGTACCAACTGTTGTGGCTGCTGTACAGGGGAGATACAGTGAAACAAAGAGGACTCAACTGGAAAGAATGGGTCTGGAAATCTGGGATCTGCCAGCTGTAAACGGAAAGGTTGATTTGTGGGCATTAATGAAAGAGCTTGGAAAAAGGGAGATAACCAGCCTGTTTCTAGAAGGGGGATCAACTTTGAATGCATCTGCACTGGAAACCGGGATCATCGATAAGTTTGTTTTCTTTCAAGCCCCACTGATTATCGGGGGGCAAGATTCCCCAGGGGTTTTCGGTGGGGTAGGCAGAGAGCAGCTGAGTGACTGCCTACATCTGAATAGGACATCAGTGGAAGAAATAGGTGATGACCTGATGATCACCGCTTACCAGAAATCGTTATAGCTTTATAGTTAGTGGGCGCCCATTTCCCTTAAGGCTGGGGGTGCCATTGTTCTTTATAGAGTATTGGTTAATTGCTATTGATTAGTTGTCGTTGATTAAAAGACTGTCTAAAAAATTGATCAGTAGAACTGTCTCCAGGAGGTGAGTTTCATTTTTACAGGGCTTGTGGAAGAGAAGGGGATTATTCGTGGTATCAGGAAGGGTCCTGTGTCTGCTGTGCTTACCATTGAATCTGGGTTTTGTGGGGAATTGGAAATGGGGGAGAGTGTGGCTGTTAATGGTGTCTGCCTCACGGTAACAGCATACAATTCCAGAACATTCTCTGCAGATGTAATGGCAGAAACCCTTGATAAAACAAATTTGGGGTTTTTGACAGAAGGGGAGCAGGTTAATCTAGAGAGGGCTTTAAAGGTGGGAGGCAGGGTTGGCGGTCATTTTGTCACAGGGCATGTGGACACTGTAGGGAAGATCATGAAATTTGTGCAGCGGGGAATCGCTACTGAGGTGTGGATAGAGAGCCCACCTGATCTTGAGCCATACCTGATCACTCAAGGATCAATAGCCCTTGATGGTGTCAGCCTGACTATTGCTGAACTTCAGAATAGTTTCTTCAAGGTGAGTCTGATTCCGCATACCCTGGAGGTAACAACACTGGGGTTGAAAAAGGTGGGTGATTTGATCAATATCGAGGCAGATATTTTGGGAAAATATATTAGTTATCTTGCGGAGAAAAAGGAGGGTGGTAAAGGAATTTCTGTTGAGTTATTGGCTGAACATGGATTTATCTAATTATGAAAGGAGCTAAATCAATGCCGGAGCAGGAGCAATTTAACACAATTGAAGAAGCCATTGCCGAGATAGCTGCGGGACAGATGGTTGTTGTAGTAGATGATGAGGATCGGGAAAATGAAGGTGACCTGATCATAGCTGCGGAGAAAGTGACACCTGAGGACATCAACTTTATGGCCATTTATGCCCGTGGTCTCATCTGTTCCCCCCTGACTGGAGAGCGCCTGGATGAATTGGAGCTGGAGCAGATGGTCGCTCACAATACAGACAGCATGGAGACAGCCTTTACAGTATCTGTCGATGCTTCCTCGACAACTACAGGGATTTCTGCTTTTGAACGGGCTAAAACTATCAAGGCTTTGGTTGATCCTAAAACCAGGCCACAGGATCTAAGGCGACCCGGCCATATCTTTCCCCTGAGGGCGAAAGAGGG
>JBASML010000318.1:0-1851 GCA_049656845.1 Syntrophaceticus sp. | reverse complement strand
CATCTACATTAAGTTCCTGTACAGCTTTTCGTAGTGTACTGACAAGGCTTATTTGGGCATCCTTCTCATCGTCAACATCAAAGGCGTAATGATAGGAAAGATCGCCCATATCACCCTGATTACCGCTGAGTGCATTATAAACCTGTTTGATAGTATTAAGATCATCGACAACTAGATAATAACTGTTATTTATCATGGCAGACATTCTTCCCTCTGTTTCCAAAGTGGACAGCCGGTCTTTAATGGACAGCTTAAAGCCGTTAAAGCTTATAGTGTCACCAGGAAGATCCCCTCGCAGAGTCTAGAGGAGTGCCTCGCCACTGGACAGGGATACAGATTTGTTCTCCATTCTGTTGTAATCATCAGCTGTAATACATATTACTATTGCGATATTATCAACAGCATAAATACCTGAATGGTCAGCGGTAAAGCTGGCGCCGTTTTGGAGTGTAGTAAAGCTCATCAGGCGATAGCGGATAACATTCTGCTGTTCAATATCAACCGCTCTTGTTTGTTTTTCAATGGCAGCATCCAACTTGATTGCTTGCTCATCTGAAACATTAAGAGCGCTGACAATAATATTTCTAGGATACCTGGTGCGTAAAACATCCTCCATACCTACATCCATGGAAACTGTTGTGGAAATCATAATAATCACTGCTGTGGAAAGGATGCAGATATTGGCAAGACCTGTGGCGTTCTGCTTCATACGATAAATCATGCCTGAAACCGGAATAAAGTGTTTTAACTGATAATAATACTTATTATTCTTGCGCAGCATTTTCAACAGTGCAATACTTCCCGCATTGAACAAACAGTGTGTTCCTATCATAGCCAAAACAACAGCAACAAAAAAGAGTTGTAGTGCTGCCAGTGGAGATTCAGTGGTCAAGGCAATATAATACGCAATACCCAGTGTTACTACACCAATGATGGCTATTAGCCAGTTGGCCCTTGGCTCTTTTTCGCCTACATTCCCGCCCTGCAGCAACTCAATAGGCTTGGACCGAAACACTTGAAAAATATTATTAATAAGATTTAGTATAAAAATTCCGCCAAACAAAACTGTTGTATAAATCACGGCAGCAATTGGTATCTCAAAGCCAAAGGTTACTTCAAAAGAAATGATCTTAAAGAGCAGCAGAATCATCAGCTTGCTGAAGAGGATTCCTGCCGCAAGCCCTACGCATAGACTTATCACTGCAGCAAACAGGGTTTCCCAGAACATAATTTTGGCAATATGCTTCTTCTCCATACCCAGAATATTAAACAGGCCAAATTCCTTTTTGCGCCGTTTAATTAAAAAACTATTGGTATAAAATAAAAATATCACCGAAAAAACGGCAATTACCCCTGCTCCCAGGGATAAGACAGCCTTTAAACTTGCGCTGTCGCTGAGATTGCCTATATCTTTGGCCACCACTAAAAAGCGCATATTATAAAACATCATGATTGTACAGATACAGGTTAATAGATAAGGAATATATGTTTGTGCGTTCTTTTTTAGATTATTTACCGCAAGCTTTGGATAAAAAAATCTATTCATTTCGAGCACCACCTGTCGTGAGCAGGGTGAGTGTATCGGAAATTTTCTGATACATCTCTTCATTGGACAAAGAAGCTTTGTAAAGCTGATGGAACACCTCACCATCCTTGATAAAGAGGACCCTTTGGGCATGGCTTGCATTTTTTATGCTGTGCGTAACCATCAGAATTGTCTGCCCATCATCATTTATTTCGTTAAACAGTCTTAACAATTCACTGGAAGCACGAGAATCAAGGGCACCTGTTGGCTCATCCGCAAGAATCAGCTGTGGTTTTGTAATCAGGGCGCGGGCGATAGCTGTTCTC
>JBASML010000317.1:0-4870 GCA_049656845.1 Syntrophaceticus sp. | reverse complement strand
GTCACGCCTAACTTGCCTTTTTTCTCAGCCATCAGAATCTCCCCTCAGTTCTTATACATTTACACAATCCTCAGCTAACATCCTTAATCTTGTCCGGCTCTTTTTCTGCAACCTCATTGAACCATTTCTCATAGTGTGCACGAGCAAATTTAGCAGGCACCCACCCCGTGAACATTCCCTTCAAGGCCTGGTTTGAGTCGGGATGAAGCACTCCTAAATAGAAATGCATCAAAAAAACCGCTGTCAGCAATAACACAAAACCAGAATGTGCCGGGTAGGACCAACGAACAAGCCATATTGGAAATACCTCTGGAAACCACATAATAAACCCTGTTATGGCAATAATTACGCATGAGAAGAACATCAACAGGATGTTTATCTTTTCTCCGCCATTGAATCTACCTTGTGGAGGAAATGGCGCATGTCCACCAAAGAATTCTACAGGGAAACTTTTGTTGAATTCTAGATCATCCTTGTCAATTTTTAAGCTGAATGTAATCCATTCACGAAGCTTCGGCTCTATCGCAAAACCTAACGCCACCAATGCAACAGCCACAGCACCACCAATACGATGAATCATACGGGTTACTTCAATTCCACCAAATATTTTCATGGCGGGTTGAAAGCTTGTGAGAAGCACTCCCAATCCTGTGAAAAGCAGAACGACAAAAGCAACGGCATGAACCCCGTGAGTAAAACGTTCTACTGGGCTAAAACGGTATACTTCTTTATTCTCAAGCGATTTTGGATCCATTCTATTTACCTCCCTTCACTATCACCATGGGAATCGACACCGGCATTATCTTTTAATCGCTTGCTATAATTGCCCCTGGCCAAGTTAGCAATAACCCCCAGGACAATGCCCGCGCCTGCAAGGCCAGCAGCGATTCCACCCAAGGGATGAATAATATCCTTCCAGAGGGTCAGCGACACTGGCGCACTAGGACTTGCTGGAACCCCATAGAATTCTGGATCCTCCAGCAACAAATAGAGATACGTCGTGCCACCCATTATATCTTCACCATATAGATTGGCTTTTGGATGGGTTTTCTTAACCTCTGCAAGGCGATCCTTTGCTTTACTCAGCATCTGATCTCGGTCACCAAAACTCAGTGCACCAGGTTGACATGTTTGAACACATGCGGGCTCGAGGCCATTTTCAACACGATCGATACAACCAGTACATTTGCGTGCTTTGTTTGTGGCTTTATCTACCTTGGGAACATTCCATGGGCAGTTCGCTACACAGTAACCACAGCCAATACATTTGTCGTGATCAACAAGGGTGTATCCCGATTTCGTCCTATAGATGGCATCAGAAGAGCAAGCCTTCATACAGGAAGGTTCTTCACAGTGGTAACACTGGTGTTTATACATCAGCCATTCCATTTTTCCATTTTCGTATTTTTCATGGAAACTGATATAAGTCCATGTATTATGTGTAGTTTTATCTTGTGACTGGTAGCTCGTAATCAATCTGTTCTTTTCCGCTGGCAGGTCGTTCCATGCTTTACACGCCACAGAACAGGCTCTACAACCGGTGCATAGTGAAGTATCAACGAAAACAGTCTTTCTAGTTGTCATCGTTACGCCCTCCTTATGTTGACAAGGCAACACTTGTATTCAGGAGTCCCTGCCCCGGGATCTAAAGCAGCCATTGTCATATTATTAGTACTTGGGCCAGGATTCAAGCTGGCAAAGCCCCAGCTCCACGGCATGCCGATGGTTTCCTGATCTTTTCCATTGATTTTGTATGTTTGGAGGCGATCTGTTACCAGAGCACGTACTTTTACCTTGCCACGAGCAGAATAAACTTCGACTAAATCCCCTTCTTTAATTCCGTGTTCTTTAGCCAAGTTCTTACTGATTTCGGCAAAGGGTTCGGGCATAATTTCATTGAGCCAGGGGATGTTCCTGGTAATTCCACCGGCACAGAAATGCTCACAGACACCATAAGTTGTAAGAACATAAGGGTATTCTTTAACATCACCAAATTCAGTTGAAATAACATTAGCTAAAGGATTATTCTGTACCTTTGGATGCAAGATGTTCTCTGTCGGGCTCTCAATAGGCTCATAGAATTCTGGTAAGGGCCCATCAACACAAAGTCCTGCACTTCGGTTTGGAATAACATCTGCAGAAGGTGAAACAGGAACACCACTGGTATAACTGGCTGCAAACAGCCTACCCACACCCTCCGGATTCTGCTTAAAGGCGATCTTCCCTTCCGGAGTGTCAGGCCCCTTCTTTTTATCAACAACATCTGGCCCATCATTCCCGGTCCATTCGCCCTTAGCGGCATCCCACCAGATCAGTTTACGCTCTTCGTCCAGCGGCTGTCCCTTGGCATCACAAGAAGCACGATTATAAAGAACTCGAATATTTCCCGGCCAGGCAAAGGCAAAGTCCCTGTTTAAGCCAAGAGGATCACCTGTACTACCACGTCGGGCAGCAAGGTTTCCTTTTCCGGTTACACCCGCATAGACCCAACACCCGGTGGAAACAGTCCCAATCTCTGCACTCAGATAATCACCTAAAGCGGATAGGAGTTCACCTGTGGTCTCATCGTAGCCATTGAGTTCCTGAAGCACTTTCAATGGACTCGGTTCACCATGTGCATCATCGTAGTTCCAACGAGCCTTCAAAATCGGAGCATCTTTAGGATCTGTACTGCCGGCATAAAGCTCACGCAGTCTCTTAAAGATGAGGTCTATAATATCCAGATCAGGTAATGATTCATTGAGCGGCTCAAGGGCAACCTCTTTCCACTGAATCAGGCGAGAAGAGTTTGTCATTGTACCGGCTTTTTCATAGACGAATGCCGCAGGCAGCATAAAGACTTCAGTCTGAATGTCTTTGGGATTTATGCCAGGTTCACGCCAGAATTGGGCTGTTTCAACCTCGAATATGTCGGCTACAACCAGCATATCAAGTTTTGAAAGCCCCTTGGCCACCATTTTTCTGTCCGGTATGGAAACTGAGGAGTTGGAGCCAAAATTAAAGAGAATTTTAAACTGCCCCTTATCCATCCATTTAAAAAATTCTGTCTGTGTTGGTTTATTTTTTGGATCAAGCTTGGGTAAATACCCATAACCATAATCATTTTCAGCAGTGGCATTATCACCAAACCAGGCTTTAAGCAAGGCCACCATTGGTTTGTGCTGTGCAGAGCCATGTTTAACCGCAAAATCTTTCAGGGTTACTTCTGCGTTAGTTGGATAAGGCAAATAACCCGGCAGGTTGGCAATAAGGTTGGCCATATCGGTAGAACCCTGAACATTGGGCTCTCCACGCAGTGCCTGGATACCGGCACCAGCCTTCCCAACATTACCTAACAGCAGCTGAATAACCGCATAAGCACGGATTCCTTGAACACCTGTGGTATGCTGGGTCATTCCCAAAGCATAAAGAATGTTGCCAGGCCTGTTATTACAATAAGTATCTGCTATTTCCTTGATTTTCTCAGCGGGTATTCCAGATATTTTTGCTGCTGTTTCGAAGGTATATCTGGAATAATGCTCTTTAAGTTTTGAGAATACGGTATCTGGATCATTCAGGCTGGCAGCTATCACTGGTTTGTTTTCAGCGTCCAGTTCATAAGCCCAGCTGTCTGTTGCATATTTCTTTTGATCGGCATCAAACCCAGAAAACAATCCCTCTTCAAATTTATAATCTTTATTGACCTTGTAAAGCGCATTGGTAAAATTAAGAAGAAAGAATTCATCATAGAGCTTCTGCTCAATAATGTAATTTATTATAGCCCCCAAATAAGCAATATCAGTGCCCGGTCGTATTTGGGCAAAGATATCAGCTTTCGCAGCTGTACGAGTAAAACGAGGATCAACAACAATAATCTTTGCGCCATACTTCTCCCTTGCGAGATTTATCCATTTCATAGCAATAGGATGGTTTTCGGCACAGTTGCTTCCAGCAATTAAAAAACACTTAGAATTCTGCATGTCATTCCATGAATTAGTCATCGCACCACGGCCAAATGAAGGTGACAAACTAGCCACCGTGGGCGCGTGTCATATACGGGCCTGGTGCTCATGATATGGAGTTCCAATCAATCGGCTGAATTTAGAAAGCAAGTAGGATTCTTCATTATCAATCTCAGCAGATCCTATAACAGCAATCCCTTCCGCCCTGTTTGCTGGAACCTTTCGTTTTTCTCCTGTTTTTGTGGTTATCTCATCAGTGCTGGCCCATGTAGCATCCCTGACTTCCTTGGTTTTCTTAGCGATACGGTCAATGGCCTCCTCCCAGGATATCTCTTCCCAATGATCAGATCCGGGAGCACGACGCATTGGTTTTTTAGGGCGATCCGGAGAATAAGCCACCTGTTCCAGGCTTGCTGCCTTTGGACAAAGCGAGCCTTCATTGGTTGGGTTATCCGGATCCCCTTCCAGGTGAATCAATTTGCCTCCTTTAACATGCAGGAGCAAACCACATCCACCCGAACAGAAATGGCAGATACTGGGTATCTTTTTGCATCCTTCGAGTTTCAATGCATACCCTTTGGCTTCCGCTGCTGAAAGGTCAAACCCTAAGCCAGTTGCCAATACAGCAATGGAAGTGCCCGATAGCTTGAGAAAGCTACGTCGAGTTACATCCATCCCTAATCTCTCCTCCCCTTTCTGAGTGTTGCAACACACTCTTCAACTTACTCTTGAATATTACTTAAGAAAGCCGCGTCAAGTTAATCTATCCCTAATCTCGCCTCCCCCTTCCGAGTGTTATGGCATTCGACACACTCTTTAATAATATTAGTAATAATTATTCTATATAGGTGTAAAAAATCCTGCAAATATGTTATTATTATTTGGTATCGTTGCAGTAAACCTTGTAAATAGTTATATTATTAATTTAA
>JBASML010000316.1:0-9445 GCA_049656845.1 Syntrophaceticus sp. | reverse complement strand
TACTTTGCCTGGAAAGGGAATCTCGCTAATGCTGTATATTGCGGTCCCTTAGGTGTTAGTTTGCTTGCCATTAATGATAGCTCCTCAACCAGAAACATTTCACCTGGAAAAGGCCCTGCCTTTTCCTTGATCATTTTACAGAGTTCATCATTTCCACTACGAAATCTTCCCAGGGTAATATGGGGGTGAAATCTTTTTCTCTTTTCTTCTGGAAACCCCTCTCTGACCAAACCCAATTCGATTCTTTGCCATAAATCCTGTAAGGCTTCAATCTCTCCTTCTAAAGATAGACAAAGGACCCGGGGACGACGCCAGTTGGGAAAAACCATTAGTTCCCCGCATCGCAAGTAAAAAGGTTTAGCTTTAAAAGACTTTAAAAAGGTTACTGCTTTTTGGATCTCTTCTCTGCTGAGGGGACCAAAAAACTTCAGGGTAAGGTGGAAGTTTTCTTCCTCTACCCACTTCACATCAAGGGGTAATTGTTGTAGAGGTGCAATAGCTCGATAAATATCTCTTTTTAGTTCTGGCTGTAATAAAACAGCTAAAAAAGAACGGGTTAAACTCAACACTTATCAACTCCATTAGAATTTATCAGATACCGTCGCAGGAAATCCACTGCCCATTTAGCTGCAATTTTCTTTACGGTCAGCCTTCCTACCCCAGGAAGGTAGATTTTCTGGGCTATCTCTTCACCATTAGAGGTTGATAACCCCACGTAAACTGTTCCTATAGGGATTCCGGGCTCTCCACCATCAGGACCAGCCAGTCCAGTAGTGGCCAAACCAAAAGAGGCATTCAGGAGCCGACGTACACCCCTGGCCATTTCTATTGCGGTTTCTGAGCTCACAACCCCATATTTCTTTAAAACATTAGGGCTTACACCAAGAACATCTTCTTTTACTTCAGAACTGTAGGAGACAATTCCACCCCGCACATAACGAGAACTTCCTGGCACATCTGTTAGGTAACTCGTGACAAGGCCTCCAGTACAGGATTCGGCAGTACCTACTGTAAAACCCTTCTCCATAAGGAGATCGCCAACTTTTCCCATCAGGGTCTCCTCATTTATTCCGTATAGATCAGGCCCTAAAAGCTGTTGTATTTGTTCACTCAACTTACTGAATAGCTCGTTCTTTTCATCGTTAGTATCATTCAATCTAAGAATCAGGTGCACTTCACCTGGACCGGGCAAAAAACTGCATTTTATACCGGCCTCTTGCGCTTGGGTAATTACATCATGTAATCTTTCGTAAACAACATTCTCCCCGCATCCGCAAACCTTAAAGGTGCGCTGGCAAGACACCGATGGGGAATAGTGTTCGATCAGATAGGGCTTAACCTCACGTAAGAACATTTCCCGGGCTTCTTTTGGTGGTCCTGGCAAAACAACAATAGTCAGATCCTCATGATAAGGAATCAAAATCCCAGGAGCTGTTCCAAAAGAGTTAGGAAGAGAAAGTGCCCCACATGGCAGATATGCCTGTTTCATACTAATTGGGGTTGCGGGTAAGCCGCGTTTGGCAAAATACTGCTCAATCTCCTCCCAGAGATCAGATCTGAATTCCATAGGCATGCCCAGGGCTTCAGCCACTGCTTCTCTTGTAACATCATCAGGGGTAGCCCCTAAACCTCCAGTTATGAAAATGAGATCAGCACGGCGCAGTGCATCTTGCACTGCGCCCGTTATTTCTTCGATCCTATCATCAACAGTACTGATCCTTTTAATTTCATATCCTAGTCCTGTTAACTGGTTAACGAGAAACGGAGTTGTTGTGTTTCTTGTCTCATCATTTAAAAGTTCACTGCCTGTTGCAATTATTTCCACACGGGTTGTCATGGAACACCAACCTTTATATAATATTTAGTTTAGTTAACGACTTCACTTCCAAGGATCATCTCCCGCAGTTCACCGCCGCTGAGGTATTCCCGATCTACCAGCAGCTGTGCAGTTTCTTTGAGTACCCCCAGTTTGCTGTTTAGTTTGGCCTCAACGATCTTCTCCTGCTGGTTGATAATCTCCTGTACCTCCTTGTGATATTGCTCTTGTGGAATGATCTCCTCCCAAATCACTCCTAGAGAAGAAAGACCTGATGTAATGATTTGCCTTGTACATTTTATCGCTTCGCTAAAATCATTGCTGGCACCGGTGCTTTGTGAATTTAAAATAATTTTTTCTGCAACTGCACCAGCCAGGCAAATTTGGATCTGCTGTTCCAAATAGTCTTTGGTATACAGATATAAATCATCATCCGGGATCACCCTCATATATCCTAAAGCCTTGCCGCGAGTTGTCACTGTAATGTGAGATACTGACCCGGGTCTGTTTAACTCACTGAGTAAGGCATGACCAGTTTCATGGACAGCGATACGGTAACGCTCATCATCGTTCGGTTTCCTGTCTAGCTTTTCACCCATCATCACTTTGTCAACCGCTTCTTTAAAGTGGTGCTGGTGAATAAGGGGTGAGTTATCTCTTAAAGCCAAAATTGCTGCTTCATTGGTTACACTCTCTAAATGGGCACCCGAAAAGCCGAAACTCTCCTGAGCTATAAGCTCTAAAGAAACATCATCAGCCAAAGGTTTGTTCCTGCAGTGTATTTCCAGTATGTGCAGCCGTGCCGCTTTATCTGGAAGATCAACACGCACAATTCTGTCAAAACGCCCAGGTCTCAATAATGCAGGGTCTAGCATATCTTCACGGTTAGTAGCTCCCACCACAAGAATGCGTACCTGGTCATCATTTTTTAACCCATCCATTTCTACTAATAACTGATTCAATGTTTGGTCATATTCAAGGTGTCCTGAATGGCTTCCTCGCTGACCCCCTAGGACATCAATCTCATCCACAAAGATAATAGCACCATCTTTTTTTTCTTTTGCAGCACGCTCCTTTGCTGTCTTAAAAAGTTGGCGTACCCGCTGGGCACCAACTCCGGCATAGACCTCGATAAACTCACTGCCTGAGGTTGCCATAAAAACTGAACGAGTATAGGCAGCTGCTGCTTTGGCAAGCAGTGTCTTCCCTGTTCCCGGTGGTCCTGTAAGGAGGATTCCTTTAAGCGGCCTAATACCCATTTTTGTTATTTTACCCGCATGCAACACAAAATCAAGGGCTTCCTTAAGCTCTTGTTTTGCAGGTGCCTGACCTCCGATGTCATCAAAGGTAAAGTCAACCTGACTGTTATACCCGGAAAACTGGGAGCTGCTGACCAACCCTTTTTTATCCACCAGCATATAGAGAAAAAATCCTAGTCCGAAAAGGAGCAGAAGAGGAATCACATTCTGACCCATCATGATCAAAAAAATTAACACAGCAATAGAAACCCCTAGACATAGTTCCTTAATCAATTACTTTCACTCCCTGGTTTCTCCTGTTCCCCTAAATGATTCAGGCGAGGAATCACTTCGTAAAGATACCCATTGTCATCATCGAGTTCCATATATATATTGGAAGAATCAATAGTTAAATGACACTGGACATCTTCCGCTGCAGCAAGTTTCTGCACCTTATTGTTCATATCTTGGAATTTACCTGTGGCAATACCCTCCTGGATAACAAAACTACATTTTTCATATAAATTACTCAGTTTCTCACTCCGCTCATCTAAAAAGACAACTCTAAATTCAGGTCCTAATGTCTGGTAAACAACTTCAGCAGTTTTTTGATGAGCAGTCTGTAGATTTTTTATATCTGAAGAGCGGATATAAACAGTTGGGGGATTTTCTTTTTTAGCTATGTTTATTTCCTCAACATTCACTATCTGGTTGATCTTTTCCTCTAGCCCATTTTTGATGTAGTATTTATCGTAAAGAAGGTAACCACAGAACAGTATGAAAAGAGTAACTACAAGTGATAAAATTACTGTTGTGAGGCGGATCTGGTTCACAGAGCTTCTCCCCTCTCTATTTATCCAAGATTATAACATATATCTTTGTTTCCCTCCCTAGTAATGACTGGAACTTTAGTTATCTTGGTTTGGGATAATGCCAATTAGATCATAGGCAGCAGCCTTAGTAATCTGTACCTGTACAAAGTTACCGGGGCTTAAATTGCGTCCTTTAACAATTATCCGGGGATCAATTTCGGGAACATCCCGATAGCTGCGGCCCCACCAAATGTCCTCACCTAGATTGTGTTCAATCAAAACTTCCAAATTCCTGCCTACTAACCCTTGGTTTTTGCAACGGGATATTCTACGCTGCAAGCGCAGGATCTCTCTTGCCCTCTTTCGCTTTTCGATATAGGAAACTGTTTCAGAGTACCTGAATGATCTAGCCCCTTCTTCATGATAATATGGGAACACCCCTAAGCGGTCGAATTCCGCAAGACATACAAAGGACTGGAGTTCCTGGAAAGCCTTTGTGTCCTCTCCTGGAAAGCCCACCATAAGAGTTGTACGAAGGGTTAGATCTGGTAAGGCTGTTCTTAATTTTTTAATCAACTCTAAATAAGAATAGATATCCCCTCTTCTCCCCATCTTTTTCAGGATATTGCGGTTTACATGTTGGAAAGGCAGATCAAGATAGCGACACAATTTTGCATTCTCTTGCATTATTGTAATTAGTTCAGAGGTTAGGGAATGGGGATTCAGGTACAAAAACCTAATCCAGTGAAGACCATCGATCTTAACAAGTTCTTTTAAAATCTTTGCCAGTGTAGGTTTACCCGGGAGATCTCTTCCATACGCTCCGGTATCCTGGGCAACCAGAATTAGCTCCTTTACCCCAGATGCTGCCAACTGCTCAGCTTCACGGTAAATAACCTCTGGTGCTTTGCTTCGCAGTGGACCCCGGATATGGGGTATCAGGCAGAATGAACAGGCATGAGAACAACCCTCAGCGATCTTGAGGTATGCAGTGTAAGAAGGGGTAGATAACATTCTGGGATATTCCCCATTCTTTTTGTTCACCGGAATCAAAGGTTTTTCTCCTGCTAGAATCTTTTCTAAATATTGTAGCACAAATGGTGCAGCATCTACCCCAAGCCACCCGTCAACCTCAGGGAGCAGTTGAGACAAACTCTTTTCCCCGTATCGTGAAACAAGGCAACCGAGGACGATCACACAGATGCAAGAACCTTTTGCTTTAAGCTGTAAGCAGTGAATGATTGTTTCCACAGCTTCCTTAACCGCAGGTTCTATAAATCCACAGGTATTGATCAAAATAATCTCGGCATCTTCTGGTGAAGGTGTTACTATATAGCCTTCACTTGCCAGAATGCCGAGTATTGTTTCACTATCAACAAGGTTTTTGGGGCACCCAAGACTGATGATACTGATGGTTTTCATAATTAGACTGCCTTTCTAAGATAAATCTCTGAAACAGTGTATACGATGCCAGATAAGGGAGATCGGTGAAGATCGGTATTTAACTATTTAGTATACTCTTTTTCTACTACCTGTCCAGGCGCTCCTAAGGGAGATTCCTTCTTCCCATTATAGATCACATCCACTCCACCAGCATTTCCCAGCCTCACCCGGATTGATTCTTCGGCTTCGAACTCTTTTGTTTCCCCGGGGTTAAGATGATCGCTAAACTCTACATTCCCATCAACAGTTACCTCTGTCCAGCACTTCTGGTTGCCTATCAACTTTAGAGTTATTTTTTCTTCTCTGGCAGGTTGTGGTGCAGTTGTTTGCTGGTTAATATTTTGTTCCTGAGAAACAGAAGGTTTTGTTGGAGAGCTACTCCTCTCCTTATTGCTAACAAACACAAAAACAAAGAAACATATAAGAACAAAAAAAATAGCCAAACCTAATAAAACCTTTCCTCTTCCAGCCAAAAGCCTTAGAGGTGTAGATTTTTGTTGCGATTTCTTAGCTTGTTCATCATCTGAAGGTGCAGGAGATTGATCCTCTTTTTTGGTCTGAGCCCTATATTGAGAAAGAAGTGGCTCAGGATCAATATCAAGAAAGCGGGCATAATTACGGAGAAAACCCATACAATAAGCTTCCCCAGGTATTTCTTCAAATTTTTCATCTTCCAAGGCTTGCAGATATTTAGCCCTAATTTTTGTTGCCTCTTCAATATCAGTAAGTGAAAGCCCCTTGCTTTGTCGCTCTGTTTTCAAAACCTCTCCGATCTTCATAATAACCCCCTCAAGACATTTCGCTTTTTCCTAGAGCACGCCGGGCCGCAAGACGAAATTCGTAACCAGCCGCCAGTCCACCAGCAATTCCAGCAGTAATACTTATTTCTGTTCCTGTCCCCTTGAGGGGGGATGCAGGAAGAAAAACGGTTTCTTTCTTTGTTGCTAAAATAAGTCCCTGTTGGCCAAAAATAACTATGAGTGCTGCAAGGCCATTACTTACAATTTCACGGCAGACAGGAAAAGAACTCTCGGGAACCCCTTTTTGAAACCCCTCCGAAAAATCCATTAACTCATAATCGTGGCAAACCAAGAAAAGCTGGGGGCACATAAATAACCCTTTTTTCTGAAACCAGGTAAGGGGAGAGCCGATAATAGTGGTTAACACCCCATACTCTTTAATTTGAGCACACAAGTGATCTATTTCAGTTTCAACTAAAGCACCATCAAGTAGTAGAACTTTTGCTGATCTCATCAGATCATCTCTAACGTTTTGTGCCTTTTTGTTCAATTTAAAATCTTTATTATGCTCTATCACCTGGTAGAGATTGTTATTGCCTTCTCTGACTAACAATTTCTTGGGGGTTGTATAACTACGTGTACGCACTATATGTTGTACATTAACTCCCATTTGTGACAGATGTTGGTAGATCTGATCCCCAATCTCATCCTGCCCCAATACAGTAAAAAGAGTGGGCGTCAGCCGCTGTCTAATCAGTTCTGAGGATATTAAATACCCCATGCCACCATATGAAACATCAATCCTGGGGCCATCAAGTTGCGCCGCTATCTCTAACCAAGTCCTGCCAATGACCAATATTCCTGTCCTTTCGTCAAGAATATAGCCACGGCCCAAAATATACCCTTTACGCATGAGATTAGAGATATGTACAGCTGCAGCGGATCTGGTAATCTTCATCCTGTCAGCCAGTTCTTCTTGTGAAATAGTAGGGTCTTTTTTTAGATAGTACAGAACCTCTTTTTCCCTTTTTGTCAAGTGGGCCATAATGGCCACCTCTATCCAAACAATTGCTTTAAGAATATTTAGATTTGTTTAATACTATCATAACCGAATTCCTCTTTCGATTGCAATTATTCTTATCTCCCAAAATACCTGTGAAACTGTTCAGATGTCATTAAAACATCCCTTGGTTTGGAACCCTCAAAGGGCCCAACAATGCCCTTTGCCTCCAGGATATCAATCAATCTGGCAGCCCGAGTATAGCCCACCCGCAGACGTCTTTGGAGTAAAGAAGCGGATGCATGCCCCATTTCAATAACCAACTTTGCAGCGTCGTAAAAAAGTTCATCTCCATAATCCATATCTTCTGAGCCTTCTTCTTGTTGAACTGGAAACTCTGTTAAATATGCTGGATCTCCTTGTTTAATAAGGTAATTTACGATTTCTTCAACTTCACTTTCGGTCACAAGAGCCCCCTGAATACGCAGGGGTTTAAGGGCACCAACAGGAATAAAAAGCATGTCCCCTCTTCCCAGAAGTTTTTCTGCTCCACTTAGATCCAGAATGGTCCTGGAATCGGTTTGTGATGAGACAGCAAAAGCAATACGTGAGGGAATGTTTGCCTTGATTACTCCTGTAATAACATCAACTGAGGGGCGCTGGGTAGCAATTACCAGATGAATTCCAGCAGCACGAGCCATTTGGGCAAGTCTACAAATAGCATCCTCCACATCTACAGGAGAAATTACCATCAAATCAGATAACTCATCGATGACAATAACAATATAGGGTAGTGGCCGTTGCTGTTCCTGTTTTTGTGTGATAATCTGCTTGTTGTATCTTGCAATATCTTTTACACCTTGTGAGGCAAAGAGTTCATAGCGATTCTCCATCTCTTTCACCGCCCACCTCAAGGCAGCAGCAGCCTTTTTTGGCTCTGTAACAACAGGTGCTACCAGATGAGGAATCCCGTTATAGGTAATCAATTCTACCATTTTAGGGTCGATCATCAACAGTTTCACTTCACTCGGAAAGGCTTTATAGAGAATGCTGCAAATAATTGTATTCAAGCAGACACTTTTCCCGGATCCAGTTGCCCCGGCTATTAATAGATGTGGCATTTTTGCCAGATCAGTTATAATAGGGTTCCCAGCAATATCCTTACCCAAAGCAATAGTCAGTTTGGATGCCGCATCCCGAAACTCACTCGTTTCTAAGATTTCTCGCAAACAGACAATAGATATCTCCTTATTGGGCACCTCAATACCCATGGCAGCTTTTCCTGGGATAGGCGCCTCAATACGCACAGCAGCAGCTGCCAGACTAAGGGCGATATCATCAGCCAGTCTCATAATCCTGCTCACCTTAACACCGGGTGCAGGTTGAATCTCATAGCGGGTAATGGCAGGCCCCTTATGGACCTCGCTGACACAGACTTTGATGCCAAAATTGCCCAGGGTCTCTTCAAGAATACGCACATTTTCAATAAGTTCTTTATTTAAACGGTTGCTTTTGACTTTGAGAGGTTTTCTTAACAGTTCCAATGGTGGCAGGTTATAATTATCCTGAGATATTTCCGGCTGTTCTTCTTTAACTTGAAGGGTAGTGATTGCTTTCTCTTCCTCTAGATTGTCTAGATTATCTCCTTCAACTATCTCTTCTGATGCTGAAGAGTGGGCATTATAATCAATAATTACCGGAGTATCCTGCTTTTTCTCTTCTCGTTTTGGCCTTTCTTGTACTGTTTCTGCAAAAGTTTCTTCCTCAATAAAGATAAAGCGTTCGATCCCGGCTTTTATAGCTCGCCCTGCCTTAGCAAAAAGATCACCTATGCTCTTCATTAATTGACTAAACGGAATTCCTGTTAATAAGGTAAGGCTGATGACAGACAAAGCTGCTGTTAAAATAAACGTACCTGTACGTCCTAGCAGGTAAAGTAAGGCTATGCTGAAAACGGCACCAAGAACCCCGCCTCCCTCCCCCTGTAGCCCGTTTTCCCATAGCAAGGCCATTGCCTTGCTTCGAGAGATCCCGCCAGGTAAAAAAATAAGGTGTAAAACCACCAAAACCACCAAAAACAACAAAATTACCCCTCTGTTACGTGGGTTTTCCGTAAACGGTTGGCGAAACCAGCAAGAACTACAGGTGAAATAAACTAACAAACCAGCAACAAGCAAACAGCCGATTTTACCAGTGAAGATGGTTAATAAACGAATCAGGAAATCGCCGATTATTCCGGTAGGTACAAAAAGACTTACTGTGATAAAAATAGCTGCTGCAAAAAATAATACCCCAAGGATCTCATATTTTAGCTGATCTTTGCCAGCACGACTTTTTTTTGCTTTTTTAGACACTTTCCCTTTTTTCCTCCTCTCCCTCCCAGATTATAACACTTC
>JBASML010000315.1:0-19346 GCA_049656845.1 Syntrophaceticus sp. | reverse complement strand
AGCTTCAAGGCCTCTTGAGAGGCAGCATGTTCTTTACATAACTCTTCAACAGCATGGATCTTTGCTTCTAGCTCTAAATAACTGGCCTTTCCTTTATTGACCTTTTGGGCAAGTGATTCCTGCTGGCGTACCAGCACCTCTTTTTTATTCTTCTGTACCTGAAGATCACTGACTAAAGCTGATTTTTGATAGAGTATCTCAAAAATCTCCTTGTCAACACTCTCCCATGTCTTGTTTGCTGCCTTTTTTTGTTCTTCCCAGTCCTTTTTTTCTGCTAAAAGCCCCTCAACATCCCTCTCTGCCTGGGCTTGAAGATCTGACAATTTCTTGCATATTGATGTGACCTCTGCCAGTTCTTGTTCGGTTTCTTGCTTCCTTTGTGCAACAACCGTAAGCCTGGCCTGTAGTTCAGCCTTCCTGTACTCACAGGAACCTAACTTTTCCTCAATGCGTGCAAGGGTTGAATGCCTCTCTTGAAAAACCCTCTGTACCTCGCTTAACTCTTCTTCTTTTTGCTCTATAGCTTTAAGCTGCAAAGATAATCCCTGCTGAAATTCTGTAAGCTGCTTTTCTATTATTGTAATTCCCTGCTGTATATCTACTAAATGAGACTCTAATTTATAGGAATTATCTAACAGTTCCTTTTCTCTTTTCTGGACACCGGCAAGCTGAATTTCCAGCAAACGCGACTCTGTTTCCCGCAGGTCTCGAGCAATTCTTTGATATTGTTCAGCAACTTCTGCCTGTTTTTTTAAAGGGATGCTCAACTTTTCTAACTCAACCAAGAGATCCTCTAAACGGGCCATTGAGTCTTCTGTTTCCTGGAGTCTTTTTAGAGTATCAGATTTGCGTTGTCGATAACTGCCTATACCTGCAATTTCATCGAGAAAAATCCTTCTTTCTTGAGGACGCACCAGTATAAATTCATCGATCTTGCCTTGGGATGTAATAGAGAAAGCCGCACGGCTGATACCACATTGAGCAAAAAGCTCCTGAATATCACGCAGGCGGCATAATTGTTTATTGATGAAGTATTCCCCTTCTCCTGACCTATAAACACGCCTAGTAATACTTATTTCTTCATATGAAAGGGGTAAAATCCGTTCTCTGTTATCAAATGTTAATGTTACCTCAGCCATCCCAAGGGGACGTCGTCTGGAAGTGCCTGAAAAAATGACATCATCCATTCTATGACCCCTCAGGGACCGCGCACTCTGCTCCCCTAATGCCCACTGAACAGCATCTATTAAATTGCTTTTACCACATCCATTAGGCCCAACAATAACATTAATACCCTTCTCAAACTCAATGACAACCTGTTCTGCAAAGGACTTAAAACCCTGAATTTCTAACCGCTTAAGAAACATAATTATAAAACAACGCCCTTATCTAGGCTCAACAATAAATTTTATTGCTGTCCGCTCCTCACCATTGATGCTAATCTCCACAAAAGCGGGTATTGTAACTATATCGACTCCATTTGGTGCAATAAAACCACGAGCGATGGCAATTGCCTTCACTGCCTGGTTTATAGCTCCTGAACCTACAGCTTGTAGCTCAACAGTTCCCCTTTCTCTTAAAATTGCAGTAAGAGCTCCTGCCACTGATTTAGGACTTGATTGAGCAGCTACTTTTAGTACATCAACTACTTCCACCAAGTTATCCCCCTTCTGTCCTGCATTGTTGTTCGAAATCTGGCTTGATATAGACATATCTTCGACCTTAAACAGACAATTCCTGCCTAGAAGAGGTTATTCAGTCATTTATTTTTATGATGCCGTTTTTTCTTAATTGTTCTATAGCTTCTCTGGCTGCTTGTTGTTCGGACTCCTTTTTGGTTTTCCCACTGCCAGAACCCAGCAACCTGTCATTTAAAAAAACACCTGATGTAAAGAATTTGTCATGATCTGGACCTGTTTCCGATAAAAGTCGATATGATAAGCGGTCATAACCTCTTCGCTGGATTATTTCCTGGAGCATTGTTTTAAAATCACTGGATACACCTTGCACAGCTTGTTCAATCTCTTTTTCAAGAAGGGACCATAAAAAGTTGCAGACATTTTCCCAACCCTGATCCAAAAAAATTGCCGCAGTCAGGGCCTCAAAGGCATCTGCTAGAATCGATGCCCGATCTTTCCCTCCAGAAATAACCTCTCCACGACCAAGGCATATATAATCACCAAGATTCAATTCCCTGGCAATTCTTGCTAGAGAGGCCTCACAAACAACAGCAGCTCTGATTTTAGTAAGTTCTCCTTCTGTGGCATCTGGATAATGCTGGTAAAGGTAATAGGCAACTGCAGAGCCTAAAATAGCATCGCCCAGGAATTCCAACCGTTGGTTGTGGTGCTCTTCTTCAGGGTACTCTGCCAGGTAAGATGGGTGAATCATAGCCAACCTCAGCAGTTCAGGTTGTTTAAAATAAATATTGATCTTCTTTTGTAATTGTTCAAGTTCAGGCTCCACTTTTCACGCCTCCTGGGGGCTCTTTAAAAATATTTTTGAGTCCCGGAGCCAGCCCCGGGACCCAATTTATTGGCGATCTCTGATATAGTCTACAACTTCACCCACAGTTTGGATTTTTTCCGCCTCTTCATCGGGAATCTCCATATCAAATTCCTCTTCGAAAGCCATGATCAACTCTACAATATCCAGGGAATCTGCATTCAGGTCCTCAAAAGATGTTGTCAGTGTCACCTCTTCTCCCTCAACACCGAGCTGCTCTGTAATAATGGATTTTACCTTTTCGAAAATACCATGCCCGTCCAAGCCACTCATTTCCTCTCACCTCCCCTCAGGGGTCATCATCTACAAGTATAAGTATTTTAACTAAAATCATTTTAAACAGTGATTTATAATTGTCAAGCCCTTTCCAAACTTTCCAGCGCTTTCATACTCGCGCTAAAGTCCTTTTTCATCAGATCTATCAAATTACTCTGCGCTGCTTGATAGGCATAGTGAATAGCGTTTTTAATTGCTCTTGACCGAGAAGTACCATGACAGATAATACTAATTCCTTCAACCCCCAACAGGGGAGCACCACCGTACTCACTATAGTCCATTTTTTTGATCATCTCTTTGATTCCTGGTTTCACCAGAAGGCCGCCTATTACACGCAGAGGATTTCCTGTCAGCTGCTCCTTCATCATGGTCATTAAAGTGGCAGCAATACCCTCTATAGCTTTTAAGGTTATATTGCCCACAAAACCATCACAAACAATAACATCCGCATCACCTGTCATCAGCTCCCGGCCCTCAATATTACCAACGAAATTGATATCTTCTGTTTCCTTTAAAACTTGATGCACTTTAATAACCATTTCATTACCCTTGTTGGGCTCAGTGCCTACATTAAGAATCGCTATTCTCGGGTTTTCGATTTTGAGAACACTTTCAGAAAATGCACTTCCTAAGTAGGCAAACTGGACCAGATGCCGCGCTTTGGCATCTGCATTGGCTCCGGAATCGATCAAAACCTTAGGCAACCGATCAGGAGTAGGCAAGACTGTAGCGATGCCTGGGCGCTCAATGCCAGAGATACGGCCTAATTCAAAAAGTGATGCAGCCATCTGAGCACCAGTATTTCCAGCAGAGACAAAAGCAGCAGCCTGCCCGCACTTTACCAGCCTGGCTGCCACAACTAGTGAGGCATCCTTTTTGCTGCGGACAGCCTTAGCCGGGTGTTCATCCATGCCTATACTTTCACTGGCATGAACCACAGAAATCAGATCAGTAGAATAGTTGTATTTTTTTAATTCCTCTCGCACCAGTTTTTCTTGGCCAACAAGGATAACCTCTATACCATAATTTAGTACAGCCTCAACGGTCCCCTTGACAATCTCCCCTGGTGCATAATCCCCTCCCATGGCATCAACTGCAATCCTCACTCAATCACCTCCATAGAAAAAAAGACAAGTAGGGATTCAACCACTTGTCTTTGCAGCGTAGAGCTGCATCTACTCAGATTTTTTTACAACTTCTGTTTCCCGGTAGTAACCACATTCCTCACAAACAGCGTGTGCTCTTTTAGGTTCGTGACAGTGTGGGCATGCCACAATTGTAGGGCCACTAACCTTAATCGCCGATCTCCGCTTATTTTTCCGAGATTTAGATGTTCTTCTTTTTGGAACAGCCATTTCCATAACCCCCATCTTATTTAGAATTCTTGTTCGGATCCTTAATCAGCTGACCCAATACCGCTAACCGTGGATCGATCTCCTCAGTTGTGCAGTCACACTGCTGGATGTTGAGATCACAACCACAATGAGGGCATAACCCTTTACAATCTTTGCTGCAAACCGGTTTCATGGGCAGCATAAGTTGTAGTGCCTCTCTTATATTATCAGAAATATCAATTTCATCACCATGGTAAATGGGCAGCGGCTCATCAGCATCCTTTAAGAGAAACTCTCCTTCACGATAAAAGTTTTCAGCAAAGGGTGTTTTGAAATCAACAGAATATTTTTTTAAGCAAAGGCTGCAGATCAGGTCCACAACTCCTGTAATCTTACCCAGGACATAAATCCCCTCCCCGGTATTCGTGGCCTCACACTCAACAGTGAGGGCCGAAAATGTGGTTTTCTGTCCAACCACATTAAGAAAAATATCTGGTATATGGTCCAGGAATTCCTCACTACGGCCTTTTACTTTCCGTAATTCACTGACATCTATTATCACAGCAATCACCCCTAATAACACTCCAAATTATAACGATGACCTGAGACAATGTCAATAAAAAAGGGGAAGGCAAACAACCTCCCCCACTTTTACAAGCCTTTATTTAATCAGCCCGGAATTTTAGCTACAACCTTAGCCTTATCCGGGTTCTTTTCGATGTCCTTTTTAAATTCCTCATCCCGCATGGCATTCCGGTAACTGGGATCCTGGAATGAATATGTGAAGTTGGTGTGTTCATCATAACGTTTTTCTAACAGAGCAACAACATCCTCAACAAACACTAATTCTTCATCTGTGGGAATAACAAATACTTTGACCTTAGAGTCTGCTGCAGATATATCAGCCTCAAATTTTCCACCCGTGGCCAGCTTGTTCTTTTCAGGATCAATCTTGATCCCCATAAATTCTAAGCCTTCCATTGCCCGGGCCCTAATATCTGGCGCATTCTCTCCAACACCTGCAGTCCAAACAACAGCATCAACATTACCCAAAGCAGCAGCATAGGCACCAATGTATTTCTTGAGACGGTAGCATTCCATTTCGAAAGCCAATTCTGCTCTCTTGTCCCCGGCGGCCATGGCTTCAAGGACATCTCGGCGGTCTGTGTATTTACCGGTAATCCCGAGCAAGCCGCTCTTTTTATTGATAATGGTTTCCATCTCTTTCGGGGAGAGATTTAACTTTTGCATCATATAGAAACCTACTGCAGCATCAAAATCCCCAGCCCTTGTACCCATAATCAGCCCTTCATGAGGTGTGAAACCCATGCTGGTGTCATAGGAAACTCCATTCTTCACTGCATTGGCACTAACACCATTACCCACATGGAGCGAGATGATGTTAATATCAAAGGGATCTTTACCGAGAAGAACCGCAGCTCTCTTAGCAACATAAAGAAGTGATGTCCCATGAAAACCATAGCGGCGCACCTTATACTTTTCATACCACTCATAAGGCAGAGCGTACATGAATTGTGGCGGTTTCATTGTCTGGTGCCAGGCAGTATCCATCACTGCCATATGCGGCACATCAGGTAAAATACTCATGGCCGCCTCAATTCCTAGGATGTTTGCAGGGTTATGCAGAGGTGCGAGATCCTGGATTTCTCTAAATGACTCAAGCACTTCATCATCGATAATTACAGACTTGGTAAATTTTTCTCCGCCATGAACAACTCTGTGGCCCACAGCATCAATTTCTTTAATATCTTTTAAAACTCCATGTTCTGGACTTACCAGCAACTCCAGGATCAGCTCCACAGCTTCCCTGTGGGTGGGGCACTCCTTTTCTATTTTGACCTTATCGCGACCGGTAACCTCATGTTTGCAGAAAGAATCACCAATGGTAACTCGTTCTACAATACCCGAACACATAACCCTTTTAATGTCCCAGTCATAAACCATATACTTAGCGGAAGAACTTCCGCAGTTTAAAACGAGAATTTTCACAATATATTCCCCCTTCTCTTGATCCTATTAATCCCTTTTGCCGTACGGCACCATCGCCTTTACAGCTACAATGGCCGCCACATTGACAATATCCTCAGCCGAACTACCACGAGAAAGATCGTTAATCGGCTTATCTAGTCCCTGGAGCAGTGGCCCATAGGCCTCAGCCTTTGCCAAGTACTGTGTAAGTTTGTAGTTAATATTTCCGCTGTCAAGATCCGGGAAGATAAGGCAGTTTGCCCTTCCTGCTACAGGACTGCCAGGAGCCTTTTTTTTGCCAACTCGCTCTACAATAGCACTATCCCCTTGTAACTCACCATCAATGGCTAGATCTGGCCTCTTTTCATTAGCAATCTTTGTTGCTTTGATAACCTTATCTATGCGTGGGTGTTTAGCGCTACCCTTTGTAGAATAAGAAAGCATAGCAGCATAGGCTTTTTTTGCGTTGAAGATGTTTTCTATGGTTTCACATGTAGTAATAGCAATATCTGCAAGTTCTTCTGCATTAGGATCAGGAACTCCACCAGAATCTGCATAGAGGAAGAATCCCTTTTCTTCCTCAGGGGCAAGATCAGGATATTGACAATCCGGAACAATCATGGCAAAATATGCTGAAACAAGAGAAATCCCCGGTGCTGTTTTGATGATTTGAAAGGCAGGCCTTAAAACATCCGGTGTTGTGTTAACAGCCCCTGCTACCATACCATCCGCGTCATCAAGCTTAACCATCATAGTTCCGAAATAAAGATAATCCTCTACAATTTTTTTGGCGTCATCAAGTGAGGCAACCTTTCCCTTTCTAAGCTCAAAAAACTTCTCAGTATATTCATCGAGCTTATCCGATTTTAGTGGATCGATAATCTCAAGATTGTCAATGTTTGCTCCAGCTTCTTTAGCCTTTTGATTTAGTTTGTCCTTGTCCCCCAAAAGAATCACTTTGCCGAGATTGGCTTTTTCAATCATCTCAGCAGCAACTAGTGTTCGTTCATCATCTGTTTCGGGCAAAACAATTCTTTTTTGTCCCTGACGGGCTTTTGCCCAAACACCCTCCATAATTTTGTTTTTCGGTGCAACAACAGCCATTTACGCATCCCTCCCATAATACTTTTTTATAGTTACCACCGTTACCCCAAAATAGAGGTACCGGGTAGCCCCTCATAATTGAGTTTTCTCTCCGTATCTATTTATTCCATCCAGCCAAAATCTATTTTTATGATCACCAATATTTTCTCTATATACTGGTTTTTTAATCTGTGGAATTAACCTGGAAGAAATAATGGAAACAGAGCGCAAGGTTACATTTTCAGAAGAAAGTCAGGAGAAAGTTAGGTACTAAAAAAATTATTAGTAGTTATAGTTATATTTTCTACACCCGGTTTGTATAATCCTTCCGGGACAATCTTTTTTTATAAAAAAGGAGCATTCCTGTAATGAATAAAAATGCTTTCCTGAGTAATGGCCATAAAACAATAATTGCTCCTAGTTTCTTTACAGCCCTTTGCCTGCTCTGCGCCTTCGGGGTGATCTGTTATCCTCAAGCATCTTTTCAGGCAGCACAACGGGGATTGCAAACCTGGTGGGAAATTGTCTTTCCCAGCCTGCTGCCTTTTTTTATTATTGCTGAACTCCTAATGAATCTTGGATTTGTAGCATTCCTTGGTGCACTACTAGAACCGGCCATGAGACCTCTTTTCAACCTGCCAGGCTCTTGTGGTTTTATTATCGCTGTCAGTTATCTTTCCGGTTTTCCACTCTGTGCAATCCTGTCCAGTAAACTCCGCAGTACAGGCCTATGCACAAAAAACGAAGGAGAGCGCCTAATGTCCTTTACGAGCAATGCCAGCCCATTGTTTATGCTAGGAGCCGTAAGTATCGGCATGTATGGTAATCCCACCCTGGGCCCTATCATAGCAGCCATCCATTATCTTTCCAACCTAATTTGCGGCTTAATTCTCAAAGCATTTTCCTCTCCCCAGTCACCTCTTCCAAGAAAAAAGAAACTTTTTCAAAGTGCATTAAAAGCCTTTGCAAGTTCATCAAAACTAAAAACAAAGAACTTTGGTCAGTTGCTGGGTGAAACAGTGCGCAGTACATGCCTTACCCTACTGACCATTGGCGGTTTTATAACTTTTTTTTCAGTGCTTGTTGGAATTCTTCAGGAAACTGGTTTCTTCAATCTGTTGCTTGACCTTTTCTATCCCTTGACCGTATATCTCAATATTGATACAAGCCTGCTCCAGGGGATCTTCTTCGGTTTCTTTGAAATAACCATAGGTATTCAAGAAATAAGCAACAGTTCATCAAGCCTGCTTGCCCAACTCCTGGCAATCGAAACACTTTTAGCCTGGAATGGTTTAGCCATTCAGGCACAGATAACAGGTATGATTATGGATAGCGACCTAAAAGCCACCAAGTACTTTCTTACCAGACTCCTACAAATACCAATAGCCATATTGATTACCTTAGTAGCCTTCCGGCTGCATCTGGAGGAAAAACTACTTGCCCCTGCTGTGAAAGTTACCTCCGGGTCCGGCATATCACCATTGGCCTGGGGAGGAACACTAGCCCTTATAAGCATCATCTTTTTCCTGGGGCTTAGTTTATACTACTTGTTCAAAACAAATCGCAAGAAAATCATTATTATTCGCTAAATTAATTATTTCATTTGGTTTAACTCATCCCTAGCCTGGCTGATTGCCGTCAGGCTCTGACTAATGTTTTTCTCCAACTGATCCAGGATCTCATCGGCATAATCAGCTGCACCACTTTTTATTTCCTTGGCGAGTCGCTTTGATTGGTCTATGATCTCTTCTGCAGATTCCTTAGCAAGTCTCACCACTTCACTTTCATCAGACATGCGTTTGACTTCCTCTTGAACATCAGCAAGAATCCGTTCAGACTCCTGGTGAGCCTCCTGCATAATACGCTCCTTCTCCTTGCTCAACCATTTCGCCTGGTGGATCTCTTCAGGAAGGAGCGTTCTGATCTTGTCAATATACTCCAACAAAGCCTCTTCATTAATGAGAACCTTTCCTAAGACCCTTTTACTGTTTTGTATCATGTCCTCCAATTCATCCAAAATATCGAAGATATTCAGATCCATTCTCCTCACCACCTCAGGTTTTTTGTTTATATTTAGCATATAACTGTTCTGCCACATCCTTGGAGACAAAACCAGTGATATCCCCGCCGAGGCAGGCAATTTCTTTGACAATGCTGGAACTTAAAAACGAAAACATGGGTTGTGCCACAAAAAAGATGGTTTCCAGATCCGGATTTAGATTGCGGTTTGTTAAAGCCATCTGGAACTCATACTCAAAATCAGAAACTGCACGAAGCCCACGCACAACAGCTTGAGCTTTTTTTTCTTTCGCAAAATCAACTAACAACCCATGAAAATAATCGACTTCAACATTATCCAATCGTTTGCATTCCCTGGTAATCATTGCTACACGCTCTTCGATGGTAAAAAGAGGGTTCTTTCCGCTATTAACACTAACAGCTACAATAACCTTATCAAATATTGTAGCAGCTCGGGAAATAATGTCTAAATGACCGTATGTAAAAGGATCAAAACTGCCTGGGTAGACTGCGATCCCCATTATCCCCACCCTTTCCAGTAAAATAGCTTTCATGATCAGAATAAAACATTAGTATGCTATCACCATATTTTTCTGTTCTTAAAGGATTTTTTGCAGCATTAATTGTTTCTTTTTTAGCGCTGCGTGTAATGATCATACCTCCTGGAATCAGGAGATCAAGATCCCAGATCCTCTCTAAAGTAGGCTCGATAAAGCCCTTTCTAAAAGGAGGATCCACAAAAATTAAATCAAACTGGTCTTTTTTGTGACTTAATAAATTAAGAGCTTTATTAACATCACAGGTATATATTTCAGCTTGATTTATAAAACCCGTTATTGCGAGATTTTCTCTAATTAATGCAGCATTGAAAGGATCCCTTTCTACAAAACAAGCTTTTGCAGCTCCTCTGCTCAGCGCTTCAATCCCAATACTACCGCTGCCTGCATAAAGGTCCAAAAAATAACTCCCTGGCACCTTTAGCATAAGAATGTTAAATAATGCTTCCTTTACATAATCTGTACCAGGACGTAGGTGTTTCACATTTCTAGATTTTAAGCGTTTTCCCTTGGCAATGCCACCGATTACTCGTAGAGACATTTTCTCACCAAAAAACTTTGACGTGTAACAAAATTATACCCTTCTTGTCCATCTTTTACAATTAAAGATTCGCACAACACATATATGGTATAAAATACCTTAATATTTAATGAATAAAAAGTTTATATTGGGCAAAAATAGAATTGGCTAAAGGGTCTTCATGGGGAGAGCAGTCGAAACATGAAGTCGCAGCTAATTGGTAGCACAAATTGAAGTAGGCTCTCCACCCATGAGCTCTTCCTCCAGTTTCTCCTCTCCCACGCCATTGAGTTCGTTGCTTTCGGGTATACGTTCTCAATGGCGAGCAAATTACAGCCGTAAGTTATTCAACTTACGGCTGTATTTTTTGGATTATTGGTTAGTTTACATCTATTCAAAATAAAGTTTCCGAATTTTTAGAAAATCACGCCATACTGCTTTTTTCTTATTGACATCACGCAGCAGTGCTGCTGGATGGTAAGTGGGAACGATACGAATCCCACCTTTAGTAAAAACATCTCCCCTCACAACACTCACTCTGGCTTCAGGATACACCAGGTATTGGGTTGCCAGTGCCCCCAAACAGACAATCAAAGATGGTTGTATAAGCTCAATTTGGCGTATTAAATACACAAAACAAAGATCCGCCTCCTCTTTTGTGGGTGTCCTATTTTGTGGAGGGCGGCACTTGACCACATTGGTAATATAGACTTCCTCCCGCTGGAAACCGCTGGCAGCCAAGATCTTGTTGAGTAACTTTCCCGCTGCCCCGACAAATGGACGCTGCAGTCGCTCCTCTTCCGCACCAGGAGCCTCTCCTACCAGCATCATCCTGGCCTGAGGGTCACCTTCGCCAAAAACAACATGGGAATCACCGCTCCGGAGATGGCACCGCTGACACTGAAGACAATATTCATTTAATTGCTCTAAACAGTTTATGTGATCTAGTTGAACAAGCCACTCCATCAACTTCACCTCAAATTAATATTCGACAATTTATTTTAAAAACCATTTTTTATATTGTTTTAGATATAGTGTATAAAAGTAAAATAATTGGAGAACCCTATGGAAAAGTATTAATTAAAGGGGAATTAATTTGAACAGCTCAGGAATTTTGTATCATCATCTACATACAGATCTTGCATTAGAGGCCAGGGATTTAGTAAGGGGAGCAACAGGACGTGAAATCTCCGGGGTTAGTGAAGAACAACAGACATTTCCCCATGGTTCTGTAACCATTATTAAAATTTTGGACGAAAATGCAGAAAGAATAATGGGTAAACCTATAGGGACATACATTACCATTGAAGCTCCAGAACTCAAGTATAAATCACCAGATACCCAACAGAGTGTAGCAGATATTCTCGCCCAGCACCTAAGAAATCTTTTACAACTTACTGGACAGGAAACTATCTTGATTATCGGACTAGGCAATTGGCAGGCAACACCTGATGCTTTGGGGCCTACTGTTGTTCAAAACACACTGATTACTCGTCATCTTTTTCAACATATGCCTGAAACAGTAAAAAATTATCAATCAGTATGTGCAATCGCCCCTGGAGTACTAGGAATAACAGGCATAGAAACCGCAGAAATTATAAGGGGAGTTGTAGAGAAAGTTCAACCAAATGCAATTATTGCTATTGATGCTCTTGCAGCAGCAAATATATCCCGTCTTGGAACTACTATTCAAATCGGAGATAATGGCATTACTCCCGGATCTGGTGTCAATAACCGAAGAGCAGAAATAAATCATCAAACAATGGGGGTTCCTGTTATTGCCATTGGAGTACCAACAGTAGTAAATGCTGCATTAATAGCTAAAACTGCTCTTGAAACATATTTGAATAAATTCTCTCCGGGGAAATACCACCCGGTTTATATCCAAGAAACTATAAATGATGTACTAAATCCTTTTGAAGGATCTTTAATTGTAACTCCTCGTGAAATTGATGATCTTATTAAAAATGCTGGTCGCACAATTAATCAAGGAATTACACTTGCTGTACACCATCGTGTGCCTCAAGAGGAATTAGCATCGCTGATGTATTAAAAAATACAAGGCGGACTTTTCGTTGTCCGCCTGGTAAGTAGCTTTTTCATTTTACTCTTATTGGAGTGTGGTGGTCTGGGATTGCTGGTTGGCAAGGCCCTGCTGGTACTGCTGGATCATGCGCCTTACCATAGCACCCCCGACCGCTCCGCAATCCCTCGAAGAAATGTTTCCCCAGTAATCACCTTGAATCTGGTTACCTATACCAACCTCATTGGCCATTTCATATTTGAATTGATACATGGCCTGATTAGCCTCGGGAACAAGCAATTTGTTCTTCTTTTGTCCCTGTCCCATATTACCATCCTCCTTTAATTTTTTTTATTGAATAGTTCCTTGTCCTTGATTTGTAGCTGTAATAGTCTGTGTTGGGCTACCCTGTTGTGCAATTTGTTGTTCAACAGTTTGAATCATCTGTCGCACCATACCACCACCTACTGCACCGCAATCCCTGGAAGATACGTGTCCCCAGTAATCACCTTGAATCTGATTTCCAATACCTACTTCCTGAGCCAACTCGTATTTAAACTGGTACATCGCTTTACTAGCTTCGGGAACAAGAAGTTTATTTCGCTTTTGGCCAGAACCCATCCTTTATCCCTCCTTTCTTTTAAAGTTAGTATTGACAGCTTAAAGTTTTTTATCCTAGAAGTATTTCCCGAAACACACCTGTCTTATACGGGTTTTGAGGTTCTTTTCTTTAATTAGTGTTATCAAAATTTATTTTCAGCATACAAGTAAGATCAAACCAAAAAAACCTCACTGAGGGAGCAGTGAGATTTTTTCTTAACTTTTTCTTAAATATTTCATTTTATATTGGTTTTTAATGATCAAGAATCCATATATTTGAAACAATATACTTTTTTACATTATGTTTTTAGGCCATGTACTAATGATGGGAAACGAAAATAAATCTCTTCCCATAATTCATCCCCTGGTTGCTGTATTTTTTTTGCAATTTTTTTTATTTTTAATAATTGCGAAGTATCTCTAAAAATATCAACAACACGGAAATCGGAATAACCATGTTGTCTTGTTCCTAATAGTTCACCAGGCCCTCTTAAAGCAAGGTCCTTTTCGGCAACCTGGAATCCATCATGGTTTTGGGTAAGTATCTTAACGCGTTCCCTGGCCTCTTCCGTCTGGGGATTACCGATCAATACACAAAAGCTCTCCTGGCTTCCCCTTCCTACACGCCCTCTCAATTGGTGTAGTTGGGCTAAGCCGAAACGCTCCACACCCTCGATTATAATAATGGTTGCGTTGGGAACATCGATCCCTACCTCGATAACCGAAGTGGCTACTAAGAGGTCCACATCACCTTTTCTAAAGGAATTCATTACCCTTTCTTTTTCCTCGATTTTCAACCTTCCATGAATCAAGGCAACTTTGAAGTCTGAAAACTCCCTGAGCAGTTCCTGATACCGCAACACCGCTGCTTCTACATCCAGGTGGTCCGATTCTTCGATCAGCGGACAAACCACATACGCCTGGCGACCTGCTTCTAATTCTTTTTTGACAAAGCGATAAACCCTATTTTTTTCAGAAGAGGGCATAAAATAGGTTTTTACTCTTTTCCTTCCCGGAGGGAGTTCATCGATCACTGATAGATCCAGATCACCATAAACCGTTAGGGTCAGGCTGCGCGGGATGGGAGTAGCAGTCATAATTAAGAGATCAGGGGTAGTTGCTTTGGATAACAGCAGGTCTCTCTGCTTTACCCCAAATCTATGCTGTTCATCTATAACCACCAATCCGAGGTTGGCAAAAACAACTTCCTCTTCTAGTAGGGCATGGGTACCGATTATGATATCTGTTGTGCCACATTTTAACGACTCCAGTGTCTGTTCCCTTTCCTTTTTCCCTAGAGAACCTGTAAGGAGATCCACACGCACACCTAACTGCGCCACCATTCTGCTAATTCCCAAAAAGTGCTGCTCTGCTAAAACCTCTGTAGGGGCCATCAGTACACCCTGGAAACCAGCAGCAACCACATACAACAGTGCGTAAAGAGCCACAACAGTTTTTCCACAGCCTACATCACCTTGTAAAAGGCGGTACATCCTCTTTGTACTGGCCAAATCTTCTCGGATTTCTCTGATCACTCGCTGTTGAGCCCTGGTAAGAGGAAAAGGCAGCGAACCTAAAAAGTCCTCCGGTAGGCTGCTTTTGGGTAAACGCGCCACCCCTTCTCTCCGTATATACTGCTGAACTCCAGATAAGCCTATTTCGAAAAATAACAGCTCCTCACAAACCAAGCGTTCTCTAGCTCTGGCTAGAACCGCCTGGTCGCTGGGGAAATGAATCTCCTTGATAGCTTGGGAAAGGGGGATCAGGTTTAACTCACTGCTCAACTCCGGAGGCATAAGATCTTTTACTGTTTTGGCGTAAGCATTAACACACTGATACATAATGCGCCTCAAAGAGCGCTGACTCAGATTTTCCGTAGCCCCATAAATAGGTACAATGCGCCCCACATGAACCGGGTTTTTAAGACTGCCGGTTTCATAATCAATAACAGAGACTTCATATCCGTAAAGAGTTCGCTCTACCTTTCCAGTAACAGCTATAGGCAATCCCTTGCGTAATGACCTTTTCAAAAATGGCTGGTTGAACCAAAGAGCTGTAATATTTCCACTATTTCGATGCACCACAACCTTAAGCAATGTCAGATTGCGCCGCAGTTTAACTTCCTCAACATCTTCTATCCTTCCTATTACAGTAGCCATTTCACCAGGTTTAAGGGTTTCTCTGACCCGGCGGTCCTCATAGCGTTTTGGAAGATAATAAAGCAAATCAAAAAGATTATAAATTCCGATCTTGTGGAAAAGTCTCGCTCTTTTTTCACCTATTCTCGGTAAAGAAGAAATATTTATCTCAGCTAGTTGTTTTCCTGTTAACATCCTGTCTCCGCTGATTATTCATTTCACTCCTATTCCACACTGATCAAGAAATAGTAAATGGGTTGGCCACCATGATGGGTGTCCACCTCCAGCTCCGGATAGGTAGTCTTTATCTGCTCAAAGATTTCTTCCACTGTATCAGGTGTCACACCCTCACCAGAATAAAGGGTTACTAGTTCATCATCTTTGTCCACCATCTTCTCAAGCAAGGTAAGTACAACATCCTTTTGTGTTGAACCGGTGGCTACAATTTCACCTTGGAAAATTCCAATTAATTGGCCTTTTTTAATCTCCTGCTCCCCCAGCATGGCGTCCCGTATGGCATAGGTTACTTCACCTACTTTAATCTCTTCTAGCTGCTGACACATTCGATCCTTGTTTTCTTCAAGGGTCATAGAATCATTAAAAACTAACAGAGCACTGATCCCCGCAGGTATATTTTTTGAGGGAATAACCTCTATCGGACGGTTTACAAGTTGTTGGGCCTGTTTGGCCGCAAGAATCAGGTTTTTATTGTTGGGCAGCACCAGGACCTGCCGTGCAGGTGTTTTCTCAATGGCCTGAACAAACTCCTCCACAGGGGGATTCATAGTTTGACCGCCTTCGATTACCTGACTGGCTCCCAGATTGTAAAATAACTGTTTTATGCCCTCTCCTGCTCCAACTGCCACTATACCAATCTCTGCAGTTTGACCAGCTTCTTCAAGATTAATGTTATCAGATTCTGTCTCCCACTGGTCACGCATGTTGTCGATCTTGATATCATGCAATGTACCATACTCTTGGCAAAACTCTAAAACCCTTCCTGGATTATTGGTATGAATATGAATTTTTATAAATTTGCTGGCATTGCCTGTTACTAAACTTCCTCCCAGGCCATTCAACTGTTTTTTAATGGTTGTTTCCAAAGAAGGATCAGCTTTTAACAGGAATTCTGTACAGTACATATAGGTAAAATCTGCTATTTCTTGCTCCTGTTGAGTCTCTAGTGCTGTTGTGACATTAATAGAAGGCTGTGCTGTTACCTGTCTCTTATGGGTGTCGTTGCTGAGGGCATTGAGCCCCCCCTCAAGAATTACTAGAAGGCCTTTCCCTCCTGCATCAACAACCCCTGCCTTTTTTAAAACTGGGAGCATCTCCGGGGTCTTTTCTAAAGTTTCATAGCCCTTGGATATGGCATATTCCAACATCTTTTCCAGGTTAGAATCTTGCGAAGTTGCTTCCTTTATTCCCTGGGCAAGGCTCTTGGCTACAGTCAACATAGTGCCTTCAACAGGCTTTATCACTGCGCGATAAGCACTGGCTACCGCAACATGCCAGGCATCGGCAAAATCCTGCACAGTTATATGTTCTTTTCCCTTCAGGCCATCAGTAAATCCTCGAATCAACTGTGATAGGATCACACCTGAATTACCTCGAGCACCCATTAGAGAACCTCTGGCTACGGCCTCTCCGACATCTCTGATATTGGATGTATTGCTTTTTTCCAATTCTTTTACTGCAGCAGCCATTGTTAGGTACATATTCCGACCTGTATCACCATCGGGAACAGGAAAAACATTAAGCCTGTCTATTTCCTGCTGAAGTGTTTCAATTGCTTCCAGACCACCTAGAAAAAGGCGCTTTACCTGCTCCCCGGTTACAATACACCGCTCCAATCCGGTTCCCCCTCATGAATTACTTAAAAACTCTAACACCCATAACATTAACATTAACTTCTAGAATGCGAAGGCCTGTCATTTTTTCAATTTCGTAACTGACAGTTTCCATGACATTATGAGCAACCTCTGCAATGTTTACTCCATAACACATTACAACCCAGAGGTCGATTTTAACACCTGACTCATCCTGTTTTATTTCAACTCCTCTGCTTAAAGAATCCTCTCCTAAAATTTCCGAGACACCCTGTCGCAGTCCCCGAGGTACCATCCCTACAATGCCAAAACAGCGAACTGCCGCTGCACCAGCTATACTTGCCAGCGCCTCAGGGGTGATCTCTATCCTACCAAAATCCGTCCGATGGCTTTCACTCATGGTATCTACCCCCTTGCGTACCCTCTGGTACTGTTATTGCGACCAAAATACATTATACACTATGTTACCACTTAGCGGGTACAAATTCCCTGCAGTTGTTTATAACAACAGAGAAGTCTGCCCTTTCTTTTCTTGTCATAGGTGGACTCTTTTGTTAGAATAGGTTTTGTGAGAAAGGAGGATCTCTAATGGCAAAGTGCGCGATTTGCGGAAAAGGGGTTCATGTTGGCATGCAGGTAAGCCACTCCCATATCCGGAATAAAAAAGTATGGGCACCTAACTTACAGCGTGTAAAAACAGTTGTCAACGGTAAGCCTGTCCGTCTGTATGTTTGCACCCGCTGCCTTAAGGCAGGTAAAGTAAAACGTGCCTTATAACAACCGTTAACTTTGAGTGAAACAGTTCCCGGCCGTTATCTGATTCAAAAAAACGCACCATATTTTATATTTTTTTGCCTGCGCCTGATTTCAGAGGGACAATACCTATGCCCATAAAACCAGTATGCGCAGGCTTTCCATTTTATCTCAATTCCTTGAATAGATTGACCATTTCTAGAGCAGTCAGGGCTGCATCAGCACCTTTATTCCCTGCTTTTGTTCCAGCTCGTTCAATGGCTTGTTCCAGGGTATCTGCAGTTATCAAACCAAAAATAACCGGCACACCTGTAGCAAGGCCAACCTGAGCAATTCCCTTGGTAGCCTCACTAGCCACATAGTCGAAATGGGGAGTATCTCCCCGGATCACTGCCCCCAAACAGATAACTCCATCATAACCGCGCTCCACCATTTTTTGAGCTGTCAATGGAATTTCAAAAGCCCCTGGGACCCAGGCCACATCAACTGCATCTTCACTGACACCGTGCCGCATAAGCATATCCAGGGCACCGCCTAAGAGCTTATTGGTGATAAATTCATTAAACCTGGCTACTACTATGCCAAAGCGTAGTCCTTCACCCAGTAATTTTCCCTCAAAAACATTCGGCAATTTTCAAAACTCCCTTCTATTTATTCAGGGCGAGAAAGTGTCCCAGCTTTTCCTTTTTTGTCTTTAAATAATGCCTGTTTTCGGCCCGGGGAGGCATTTCAATTGGTACCCTTTCCACAACCTCCAGGCCATACCCTTGAAGACCAGCTATTTTACGGGGGTTATTGGTGAGCAGCCTTATTTTCCTTATACCTAAGTCCACCAGGATCTGTGCCCCAAACCCATAGTCTCGCAGGTCTGCGGGAAATCCCAGGATTTCATTGGCTTCAACTGTATCTCTTCCTTCATCCTGGAGTCTGTAGGCACGGATCTTATTCAAAAGACCGATCCCCCTCCCCTCCTGCCGCATATATAATAGAACACCTCTCCCTTCCTCAGAGATCATGCGCAGCGCTTGTGTCAGCTGTTCTCCACAGTCGCAGCGCAGGGAACCGAAAACATCCCCAGTCAGACACTCAGAGTGTACCCGGGTTAGGACAGGTTCACCATTATTTAAATCTCCCTGAATAAGAGCGAGGTGACAGTTATGATCCAGGATTGTTTCATAGGCCACAGCTGTAAACCCCCCATATTTTGTAGGCAGTTGGGTTGTAGTTACTTTACGGATTAATTTTTCTGTGTGGCGGCGATACTTAATCAGATCAGCAACAGTTATAATCTTTAAATTATGTTTCCTGGCAAAACGGAAGAGTTCGGGGGTACGAGCCATACTCCCATCATCATTCATGATCTCACAGCAAACACCAGCCGGGTAAAGACCAGCCAAACGAGCCAGATCAACAGTAGCTTCAGTATGGCCTGCCCTGCGCAGTACCCCACCTTCCTTCGCTCGTAGAGGAAAGATATGGCCTGGTCGCCTAAGATCCTGTGGCCTGGTTTTAGGATCAACCAAAGCCCTAACAGTTTCGGCCCGCTCAAATGCAGAAATTCCTGTGGTTGTAGAGGAGGCATCGACAGAAACTGTAAAAGCTGTTTCCATGCTGTCTGTATTATGCGCAACCATCTGTTCCAATTCCAATTGATCCAGGCGCTCTCCAGTCAGGGGGGCACAGATGAGACCACGGGCATAAATGGCCATAAAGTTGATGT
>JBASML010000314.1:0-9896 GCA_049656845.1 Syntrophaceticus sp. | reverse complement strand
GTCAACGCTCTCCAGGCACTGATGGTATTTAGTGATTAACCCTGCCCATAAACCTTCTTTTTCCAAGTAGTGTCCGCTTGTTGGCTCCTCATGAGATAAAATACCTACAACTGCTCCGGAAAAAAGGGAAAGGCGCTGCTCAGGATTTTTAAGATGATTTATAGTTTGCTGTATCAGCTTGATCGCTCGTTCATTAAAGGTTTTTATATAGGCTACAAAGAGTGCAATTAAACAGGCACAATACATTGTAGTACTTTGGGCTTCTGGGAGTAAAGCCACAAGGTCTTCGATCAAAGATCTGCTATCCCCATTGTCTTCAGCCTGTAGTCTTTCGAAGGGTTCTATGAGTTTCTTTTTCCAGGCAAACCAATCAACACATGTCTGTACATTCTGGCGTTCCAGCATTTGTTTGATTTTAGCACCAGGTACAAAGAGCAGTTGAGTTCGTCCAGGAGCACCTTTAACACTAACATCATAACAGGATAAAAGCCATCCATCCTGCTCCAGGCGTTTTAGCATATCATAGGCAGTCCACCTGCTTACCCCCATCCACTTGGCTACTGTAGTGTAATGAATCGGTGTCCCCACACTATCAAAATGGTCACAAAGGCAGTCCAAGAACTCCTTTTGTCTTGGTGTTAAAGCCATCTTTTCTCCTCTCCCATCATAAAAGTGACAGGTGTTTCGTCTGTCCTGTTACCCGGGCTCCCATAGGTCGCTTGCCTGTAAATCCGTCGGTTTTTTCATCCTCTATTCAGTTTTACCATAAAAGCGGTATAAACCTCTACCCAAAAAACCAAAATTTTAACTAATATAATATCAACTTTAATCTTTTTTCAAGAACCAGATCATCTAGTCCTTGCACTATCTTAAGTTGATTCATTAATTACCTCACCAAGCAATCCGGAAATGGTTACAAATTCCCAACCATCCTTCCGAAGATCATTGATCAGAATAGGCAAGGCTGCCAGGGTCTGTGGTTTCCCTTCATGAAGGAGAATGATTGCCCCTGGCTGTATATTCTTCTTAACAAAGTCTATTATTTCGTCAGATGTTTTGTTTTTCTCCCAATCTCTGGGGTCAATAGTCCACATGACAATCTGTAGATTCATTTCAGAAACAACTTTTATTAACTCAGAGCTAATGTTTCCCCCGGGAGGACGCACAAATTTGACCTCTTGTTGAGTCCACTGGGTTAGCAGATCGGATGTGCGTGATATCTGTTCCGCACTTATTTTTTCTTTTTGTTTCTTTAAATTGGGGTGATCAAATGTATGGTTGCCAATCTCATGCCCCTCCCCTGCTATCATGGTTACCAGGCATGGGTATTTTTGTGCATTTCTCCCCACTAAAAAAAAGGTAGCTGGTACTTGGTTTTCACGCAGTACTCGTAGGTATTCCATGGTATAGCGGGATGAAGGGCCATCATCAAATGTTATGGCAACCTTTTTACCCGCAGTAGGAACAGAGCGCAGAATCTCTTCCCTGTGAACCGGAGGTGCCTGAGATACAGTAAGCACCACTCCTTCGCCAGGAGTTGGAGAAACTACTGGCTGGCAGGTATTTGGCAAAACCCCTGGCTGGCTGTTAGAAACATCTAAATCAGAATTCATTTTATCAGGTTCGCCTAAATTGTTTAAGGAAAGAGTTAGAGCCACATTTTGCTTGTTATCCAGGTCTTGCTTAACGATTCGGTTTGCATCGCTGGCCTTCCATGCTAATACAATCTGCAACAAGAGAAACTGGCAGCAGATCAGAAAAATAAGAGCAGGTACAGTTACCCCTCTAGAGAGCTTATAGCGCGATAAATTCCCGGGAGCAACATCTGGGAACAAGTTTCTCATCTCCTGATTTTCATAATAATTCAATTTTACCACAGAAAAAGAAAATGATGTGATTTTTTCCGCTAATATATGCGCATGCCAGCACCCCGGGCAATTAAGCATTTTTCCTCAAGGGAGTCAAAACAAAACAAAAAGAGCCCTGTGAAGAATATCAATATCCTGTTTATTTATTTCCTTTTAAGGTTGACAAAGCTAACCATCTCCTTGAAAATAAAATAGTACGTCATAATATATCAGATTAGAAACTGGGCGAAAAGAGAGGTAACATCCAGTGCGTTATGCCATCATCAGTGATATTCATGCAAATTTAGAAGCTCTTAGCGCTGTGTTGAAGGACATCAAATCCCAGCAGGTTGATAAAGTGATCTGCCTAGGAGATATCGTCGGTTATTACCCAGATCCCAATAACTGCACCGAGATCTGCAGAAACTCAGGATTTATCTGTATTCGGGGCAACCATGATGACGCTGCCGTAGGGATTTGTGACATTGACAACTTCAATCCCATCGCCCAGACAGCCCTCCTGTGGACTGCCAAAGAGCTCAAACAGGAACATAAAGATTGGCTGCAGGAGCTACCAGAGCACCTTCTTGCAGATGATCAATTTCTTGCAGTACACGGAGCCCCCTGGGATCCATATGCCTATATCTTCTCCTCCGGGAGTGCCCTGCAGGCCTTTTCCTATATGCATAGTAATTACCCCTCGATTAACCTCTGCTTTTTTGGACATACACACCAAAGAGCCCTCTACACATCAGAAGAAAATGCCGTAAAGGAAATTGCCGAGGGTACACACTACGCCCTTAGTGACCAGGGTTTGTTCCTGATCAACCCAGGAAGTGTTGGACAGTCCCGGGACGGCATACCTGGCGCTTCGTATATAATTTATAATTCAAAAGGGAAAGAAATAGAGTTCCGCCATATTCCTTATGACATCGAGCTGACCCAACGCAAGGTAGCTGCAGCAAAATTACCATTGATGCTGGCCGAACGGCTCAGTTTGGGTTATTGATTATCCTTTTTGCTAAAGATAACAGATAATCCCTATTATTTTTCTCTGGATCATCCAGGACTTCATCCCAGAGATGACGTAATATCTTTCCCACCAGTGGTCCTGGAGGTACACCTATTTCCTTTATAATATCAGTTCCATTTACAGCAAGCTCCCTCATAGCAAAGGCCTCTCCTGTTGCCATCACCTGCTCTAAACTCTCGGAAAATTTCTCATATTCATCAAGGGAACGCAAAACCTGATTTCTGCTGTGAGCCAGGATATCAGCCAATCGGACACTTAAAAGCTTAGGGATCATTTCTCTCCCAACCCTAGCAATCAAACGACGCTGCCCGGCAGGCCCCATCTTCAATTCCAACATATGCTCTCTAACCAACATCACCACATCATTAATAATCTGATTGCTGTAGTGCAGCCTCCGTAAAATCTCCTCTGCCATCTCCGCTCCTACCATATGATGACCATAAAAGTGACCTCTCCCATCATCCCCCCTGCTGAAACAGCGCGGCTTAGCCACATCATGCAGGAGGATGGCTAAGCGAACATCTAATTGTGCTGGGGTGTAACGCATAGCCTCCAGGGTATGGGTAAGAACAGTATATTGATGAGAAGGGTGATACTGAGTAAATAACCATCCTTCCTTGAGCTCAGGTATGATCGTGAATAACAAGTCTAAATCCAACAGTTTTTCTAAACCCTGGTAAAAATGTGGTGCCAGAAGGAGTCGGTTGAGCTCATCACGGATGCGCTCCGCAGAAATTCTATCCAGCAGTTCAGTATTTCTGAATATGGCATGCATAGTTTTATCTTCTATAGAAAATCCCAGTTCAGCAGCAATTCTGACTGCCCGCAGCATTCGTAGCGGGTCCTCAGAAAATCGCTCCTCTGGGTTCCTCACCGCTCTGATCTGTTCCTTGGCCAGGTCGACAATGCCATGATAGGGATCGCAGAAAAAAGACCGTAATGGATCATAAGCCATGGCATTAATAGTAAAGTCGCGCCTTCCCAGATCCTCCTGAATCTGTGAAACAAAATTCACCTGAGAGGGGCGGCGATAATCGCGATAACCAGCTTCCACCCGGAAAGTAGTAATTTCTAGGGGAAAACCGTTCTTTATTACGGTTACTGTTCCAAACCTAATTCCCGTAGGTACCACTCGGTACCCGTTGGCCTTAAATATCCGCTCCACTTCCCGGGGCTGTGCATCTGTAGCCAGATCCCAATCCTGGGGTGACATTCCCAAAAGAAGATCCCTTATTCCGCCTCCCACAACAAATGATTGTTTCTGATGGCGAGCCAAGAGGGCGCAGGCATCCCATACCTCTTTGGGAAGCAAAAGATTCATTAACAAAACTCCTCTTACCCGGGGTTGATATTCTGATCCCCGATATTAACCTTACTAAAAATAGATATTTATAAACATAATACAATAATGTTTTCCTTTAGATATTAAGCAAGCGCCTAGATATTAAGCAAGCGCCGCCATAACTTTGCATCTTTCCCCTCCCGGAGAAGGTGATGTACACCGTTCAAGGAAACGCCCTCCCGTTTTAGCAAATCTTCAGCAGATTGGCGTGTCTCAGGAGATACGATCAAGGCAACCCCACAGTCAGCACTTATTTCCCGAGGAAGGGGAATCAAAACAACTTTGATTCCAGCATCCTTACAGAGTTTCTCAGCCTTTAAGGCGTAATGGGAAGAAGGGAAAGTCAGCACATCAACAGCACAGTAATTTTCCTGTTGGCACACAAGCACCACCTCAAAGAACGATCTAATCAATTGATCCAATATTGATCCAATAGTGTTATTATACCACTTAAAGGGCTGAAGACATAAAAACACCTAACATAAAAACTTCATGCCTTTATGTTAGGCGGAAAGGGGGGATGTTTCTACCCGTAGTATTCAACACGGATAGTTTTGTGGGAGGTTAAATGCATGTAAAGAAAGACCGTGGAATACCACCTGTTTCCAGCAGGATTTTGAAACCTCCACGGTCCCATTACCAATATACTGTTTTTACTCTACTTTTTCCAGGATGATCTTATGATCCACCAGCGCTAATTCCTTAATCCTGGCTTTAATCATCTTGCGCTGGCCGAAAATATTCTCCAGCACAAGGCCATCATCCTGAGGTTCAACCCTGTCTACATTTTCAAAAAACAGTTCCTCTTGATCACCCAAACGCAGATAGGCATGTGCCTCACACATCTGTCTTCACCTCCATAAGTTCTTTTAATTGATCAACCAATTTTTCTACCTGGTGCGGCAAGGGTTCATGTTCTACTCCGATTACTTCCACTTTTGACAGCGTCAGAGGTAATAATAACTTCTGTGCCTTGCTATGAGCAATGGCTTCAGCCATTTTTGCTGTTAGTTCTCCCCTCATGGAATGAGCAAGAATAATCCCTAAGGGTCCAACAATAACATCAACTTCATCAGCATTCTGGACAACTGCGTTTTCTCCACTGGCACCCTCATTAGCACCAGCCTTAAGCATTAAAGATGTAGCGATAGAATTTGTACCTATAGCTATAATTTCCGTTTTTGGTGGGAGGTTTTTCCGGATCTGCTCTGTAATCAGCCGGCCAATTCCACCTCCCTGCCCATCTATAACAGCAATTCGCATCTTATCACCTAACCACCACTACTACTCTGTTGTTTACCAGCCCCACTTCTATAATCTGAACGGCCCTTGACCAGGTAACCAATACCATAGGCAACAGCAAGGGCAAGAAGTGTCCCGATTATTCCTGCTACCGCAGTAGCTACCTTTTCATTAGCTATCCCCGGAAAGGTATAATCAGGTATCGGAGAGTTGATCAGTTCTTCTGCATTATCTATGAAACCATAATCTTCTGCCACTCTCTCTAACCCATCAGGTAAAGATGAGGCAAAGGGGCTAACAAACAGAGCAAGCACAACCGCCAGAATTAAGAGAATCCAAATTTCTTTGCGCATCATCTTCACCTCAAACCTTCGCTGTTTGTTGGACAAGATCAGGCCGCACATTTGTCAGGTAGCCAACAACCGCAGTAGTAATCACGGCCTCCACCAGCCCAATAAGGATATGCCAACCGATCATTGCTGGAAACACAATCTTAAAAGCGCCCATCCCGGAGAAGACAATCTCCAGGGCACAGGCAGCAGCAGCCAGAACAACTGAAACCCAAGATCCTACGAAAGTTCCTACCAATGTACCAGTCCGGTTCGGCCAAGCCTTACGAAATAGCAGGTAAACACCGTAGCCGGCAAAAACCCCGATCACCGCCATATTAAGGATGTTCGCCCCCAAAACGGTGATCCCTCCATCCAGGAAAATAAATGCCTGTAAAGCGAGAACAGTGGTTATGATTATCGATGCTGACCAGGGTCCTAGAAGCACAGCTGCCAGGACACCCCCCAAAAGGTGGCCCGAAGTACCCCCTGCTATGGGAATATTGATCATCTGGGCTGCAAAGATAAAAGCAGCCATCACTCCCATAAAAGGTATCTGACGCTCCTGCAGTTCTTTGTTGGTTTTCGTAACAGCATAACCCACAATGGCCCCGCCCAAAACCCAGGCTATCCCAAATGTTTTAGCATCCAGTAAACCATCAGGTATGTGCATTTACATAATTCCCCCTTAATAACAGCAAAAAAACAAAAAACCACGAGTGCTCTTTCCACTTCTGTGGAAACCAGAACCTCCGTGGTTCATCTTAAATTAATTTCCTTTTATATTAAGTATTCTACTTGAAAATCATAATTCCTGCAATGACAAAAAATATTTTTATTTATGTAACAATGCGACAAAGGGACGAACCTTTTGCAAATATATTAAAGCGTAATAGTCTTTGCAGCCGAAGTAACCACATCTACCGCTGTATACATATTCGTCACCTTACCAACTGCTAACTGATCTTTGAGTTTGTAAAAATCCAGGCAGGTGCCGCAGGATAAAACCTCAACACCATTTTCCTCTGCTGCTTTGAGCAGGTCCAATACCTCAGAACCTTCTGTGGTAAGGAAAACCCCGCTGTTCATGAAAACCAAGTGACTGATGTTTTCTACCTGGTTCAAGGCATAAAGGAAACTTTTCATTAAAGTTTTTCCCAGCGCCTCGTCACCATCGCCAAAAAAGCTGCTGGTAATGAGAACAGCCACACTGCCCTGATTCTCAGAAACGTCTTGACAGGCAGTGCAGCTTTTACTGATGTGCAAGTAATATGCATCATCTTTCTCCTCTACCTGAACAGTGCAGCCTTTACTCTTAGCCAGTTTTGTTACATTTTCTACAGCAACATTGTTATCGACAATGGTTGTCAGCTGATCACTTTCTTCCAACCCCTTTTTCGTCAAAACAACTGGTTGAGGGCAGGGCAGCCCCCGTGCATCAATGACTTTTTTCATATGTATATCCCCTTTGTGTTAAAATTTTCTACTGATTGAATTTGAAGTGATAAAAGGCAGTTATTAAGAATTGGCGATTTCGTAGACTGCCCGCACAACTTTTTCTATATCTTCTATAGTATTAAAAAGCCCTGGACTGATACGGCAGGCTCCAGCTTTCAGAGTCCCCAATGTCCGGTGGCCTAGAGGGGCACAGTGCAGCCCTGATCTGCATAAAATACCGTACTTCTGATCGAGGAGCATACTCACCTCTCCACAATCTCTCTCCTGGATATTAAAAGAAACAACAGCTGTCTGCCGCTTAGGATCCCGGGGCCCATAAATACTTACTCCTTTTATCTCTCTCAGGCCGCCAATCAGGATATCTGTCAATTCCTGTTCATGCTTTTGGATCTTCTCTATCCCTCTTTCCTGGATAAAGGCAACACCCGCTCCCAATCCAGCGATCCCGGGGGTATTAGGGGTGCCACTCTCAAACTTATCAGGCATAAAATCAGGCTGGTAAACCTGTTCTGACAAAGACCCGGTTCCCCCTTCGATAAAAGAGCTGACCTCGAGTCCAGGCCTGATATACAGCCCACCTGTTCCCTGGGGCCCCAGCAGCCCTTTATGCCCGGTAAAGGCCAGGATATCAATCTTGTGCTCTTGCACATCAATGGGCAACACTCCAGCAGTCTGAGCAGCATCCACCATAAATAGAACCCCTTTGCGGTGGGCAATCTCTCCTACCACATCTATGGGCATGATCGTCCCAGTCAGATTGGATGCATGGAGCAAGCAAATAAGGCGTGTGCGCCCTGTGATCGCTTGTTCTATTTGACTTGGATCAAGTGTGCCATCAGGTGCACACTGAACAATGGTTACTACCACACCCTTCTCTTGGAGAGCGTAAAGTGGGCGGGCAACAGCATTGTGTTCCATACTGCTGGTAACAACATGATCACCCGGCTTGAGCAGACCCTTGAGCCCTATGTTAATAGAAATCGTCACATTCCCAGTAAAAACAATACGGGAACTGTCTTCGATATTGAATAACCCTGCCAGGTCTTCCCGTGTTTGGAGCAGTATCTGTCCGGCAGCTACAGTCCTGCTGTGGCTTCCCCTCCCTGGGCTTGCTCCGATCTGGCGGTTAAAATTATCCACCGCCTGGTAGACGCATTCAGGTTTTGGCCAGGAAGTGGCCGCATTATCCATGTAAATTTCTCTTACAGTTTCCATTGCTTTCCCCCGTTTAAAGCTGCGTACAGTTTAGTTTTATTTGTTATCCTAACATTTATTCCACCGCTACCGCTGGCGGCACAAATAATAATGAAGAATTTTTTTCACGCCAAAACTCAAGTAATAAAACAGTATCCATAACATTTTGTTATCATACATTTGGTCTATATTAAATATTATTCGTTATTTTGTGAACTCCTGCCTATTATCAATAACTCTTTGTTATTGATACCGATATATAAAAAATCCCCCTCAAGGGAGATTATCAAATAAACAACTTTAAAGAGAAGGTTGACATTTCTCTTCACCTATTAACACAGGCAGGTTCTCTCTGTTAAACTATAAATGGATGCAAATAATCTTTTAAGAAGTTGTAAAAAGCTTCTACTAGAGGGCTAATTACCTGGTCCCGCCGGGTAATAAAATAAAGGCCCCTTTCCAGCGGCAGTTCCCTGACATTAAGTACAGCAATTTCTCCTGCATTGGCCCTGCTCTTCACTGCAAACCGGGATACAAGAGAGATGCCTAACCCCGCTGCAACAGCATTGATCACAGCCTCTGTACTTCCCAGTTCAAGTCTGATTTTCAGCTTATCCGGTGCAATACCCTTTTCGATTAACTTGTTTTCGATGGCCAATCGTGTACCAGAGCCTGCCTCTCTAACTATCAATGGCTCCTCCACAAAATCCTCTAAAGTGATCGATTTCTTTTTTGTTAAAGGATGCTGACGAGGTGCAATCACTACAAGCTCATCTTTGAAAAGATATTCCTGCCGCAGAACAGGGTTTTCTAGAGTTATTCCGATCATCCCTGCCTCAATTTTCCCATCCAGGATCATCTGTCCTATTTCTGTGCTATCGGCTATCTCAAGTTTTACTTTAACCTGGGGGTGAAGGGTTTGAAAGCGGCCCAGGGCTGCTGGCAGAATGTATTCCCCGGGAATTGTACTGGCCCCTAGAACCAAATTGCCGTGCAGGTCTTTTTCTAGGGCTTGAACATCAGCCAAACTCTCGTTTATTTTTGCAAGAATCTGCTGGCTGTATTCATAAACTATTTTGCCGGCCTCTGTAACCTCCATATGGCGGCTCGTCCGATTAAGCAGAGGAGTACCATAAAATCTTTCCAGAGAATTAAGTTGTTTACTTACCGCAGGCTGCGTCAAATGCAGGGCTCGTGCTGCCTTTGTAAGACTCTTTTTCTCAACAATGAGGATAAAAGTTTGCAACCATGTTAAATTCATAGCTGACCCACTCTTTCTAAGAATTAATGATGATTATTAATTATTTCTATCCTTCCTTATAAATATCCTTTCTATAATAGTGGTTGGTACCTCCACCTCCAGGGAAAAACCATACAAAGGGAAATGTGCAAGCTGCCAAACACTCTTTTGTTGTTTCCAGCTGTTTGATCACTTAAAATAATAAATGAGG
>JBASML010000313.1:0-8502 GCA_049656845.1 Syntrophaceticus sp. | reverse complement strand
CCCAGAAAGTATTCCGGATTAATGCGCCCGGCGATCAGGTTGGCATCGGTAACTGTGGGTTCAGTGCCACCCCTGCCATAGCATACGGGTCCAGGCAAAGCGCCGGCACTCTGTGGGCCAACATGGAGGGAATTGGCTGCATCGACCCAGGCAATACTGCCTCCCCCGGCGCCGATCTCGATGATATCCACCACAGGCACCTTGATGGGATAGCCCGCTGTCTCCCTGGTCCACTCGATCTTATAATCAGTGGTCACCTTCATCTCACCATTTTCGATAAGAGAGCACTTGGCTGTGGTGCCGCCGATGTCCAGAGCGATGATGTTCTTCTCACCTATAAGCTTTCCGACAACTGCAGCCCCGAAAACGCCGGCAACAGGCCCGGACTCAACCATATTGATCGGGGAAATCTTGGATTGGGCAAAGGAAACTGTACCCCCGTTGGACTGCATGATATACCTGCGGTCGCTGACCCTCAGTTTGTCCAGTTCCCGGTCAAGGGAATCCACATATTTGGCAGCAACAGGCTGCACATAGCTGTTGAGTACTGCTGTGCTGGTTCGCTCGTATTCACGCCACTCCTTCGTAATATCAGAAGAAATGGTAACTGCCACCTCCGGCCACTCCTGGCGGATAATTTCCGCACAGCGTTCCTCGTGAGCAGGGTTGGCATAGGAATGCAGGAAACAGACCGCAATTGCCTCCACTCCTTCCTTTTTAAACTGCCTGAGGCAGGCCCTAACATCGTCCTCATTTAAGGGCACCAGCTCTTCACCCTTGTAATTACAGCGCTCCTCCACCTCCAGCCGCAGGTAGCGGGGCACAAAGGGTACCGGCTTGCGGTAGTAAACATTGTAAATATCCGCTCTGTTAGAGCGCCCAAGTTCTAAAACATCCCGGAAACCCTTGGTGGTAATCAGCCCGGTTTTGGCCCCCGTGCGTTCTGTCAGAGCATTGATAATAACCGTTGTCCCATGAACAAAAAAGTTTACCTCATCTTTAGTAAAGTTCGCCTTGTTGATAGAATTGATCACACCCTGCTCAAAGTTGGGTGGGGTGGTATCAGTTTTGGCGATTCCAACCTGGCCTGTTTCTTCATCCAGGTAAACCAGGTCCGTAAATGTTCCACCGATGTCTGAAGCAACCCTCATCTTTGCTCTCCTTCCTAGGATTATTATGATTCATCAAAAAACTTTCGGTAATTATGGTTCGGTAATTATGGTAAAGTTAAGTCTAATTCTACATTTTTCAACATAAAAAATAAAGGCCTTCCAGGTAACTGTCACCTTTAGCCAAATCTGTATATACGGGTTGCACTGTACCTAAAGTAAACATTCAAGCCTGACCCCAAAAAGCCCCAACCATAATGGTTGAGGCCTCTGTTGTTCAAACTATTACAGCTTACTAATCCTCTTTCTTCAGCCAGGGCATCATTGACCGCAGTTTTTTTCCGACAACCTCGATCAGGTGATTTGCCTCTTTCTTTTGCATAGCATTAAAAACAGGGCGTCCCACCTGGTTTTCCAACAGCCACTCCTTGGCAAAACTCCCGTTTTGAATCTCTTCTAGGATGCACTTCATTTCGTCACGGGTCTCATCAGTAATGATCCGTTTCCCTCTTGTAATATCACCATACTCAGCTGTATAGCTGATCGAGTGCCTCATCCAGCTGATGCCACCCTCGTACATTAAGTCTACAATCAGCTTTAATTCATGCAAACACTCAAAATAAGCAATCTCCGGCTGATAACCAGCCTCCACCAGGGTATCAAACCCTGACCTGACCAGCTCTGTAACACCACCACAAAGAACAACCTGCTCACCAAAGAGGTCGGTTTCGGTTTCTTCTTCAAATGTAGTTTCTATCACCCCGGCACGAGTAGAACCGATTCCTTTGGCATAAGCCAAGGCAATCTGTAAAGCGTTACCTGTGTAATCCTGATGAACTGCAACAAGGGATGGAACCCCTACACCTTCTACATACATCCGCCGTACCAGATGTCCGGGGCTTTTCGGAGCAACCATAAACACATCTACATCATGGGGTGGAACAATCTGCCCGAAGTGAATGTTAAAACCGTGAGAAAAAACTAAGGCTTTCCCTGACTTCATATGAGGAGCAATTTCACTGCGGTAAAGAGCAGCCTGTTTTTCATCAGGAATAAGAATTTGAATAACATCTGCCAGCTCAGCAGCTTCAGCTGCCTTTAATGGCTCAAAGCCATCAGCTACGGCCTTTTCCCAGTTTTCGCTTCCCGGCACATCCGCTACCAGCACCCGCACCCCGCTCTCTTTCAAGTTGAGTGCCTGAGCGTGCCCCTGGCTCCCGTAACCGATCACTGCAACTGTTTTTCTGTCCAGATAATTAAGATCTGCATCCTGGTCATAATAGGCTTTCATACTCAAATCTCCCTTCAATTATCAGTTTCTATTAATGATACCACTTTTATTCAAATATACCACAGAACCAGTTCATCTTTGTTGCAATCAAAAAAATAACCCCCGCACATAGGGACACAAGATCATAACCTTCGATCAGAGCAAAGCTGTATTGCCTTCTTGATATGCGCCTAGCCTGCATTTTTAAATATTATTCACTATTGTAATATTATTTATTTCTACATATAAAATACTATTGTTTATGCTGCTCAATAATCTTTTCTGCCCGCTCATGCATATTAGGATAGAGATCTACCGGAACAAATTCTTTCCCCAATTTAGTCAAAATCATATACCTCGCACACTGTGTTTTATCTCCCTCACAATACCGTCTTTTGTACAGTTTGCCCAGACCACTTTCGATATCCATTTTGTCTTTGTAAAATGGGCAGGTCTGCAAGTTTTCACATTGCATCTCTAGAAACCTCCTCTACCCAATTTTATTAGATTATAACATATAATACAGGAGCAGGCTTGTTTCATTACCTTTTTGTCAGTCATTGGCAACCATTATTATCAATTAATCTTCACGAAAACAAACACTACTCCATATCCAAAAAATTTCCGCCAACTTCCCTGCATTGCTAATCATGGCATTAAGCAAATCATCATCTGGAACGATCAACCAATCACCTTTTTCTTTCACAAGCTTTATGGTTATCTCATTAGTGATAGTTGGAGCATCTGGATCTGACATGGCGTTCTCAAAATATTGATCTACTAGTTCTTCAATCTTTATCAGGTTATTTTTAAAAAAGCCCACCCCGACTTCTCCCAGGGTGGGCATATCCTCAAACAGATAATTTATACTGCTCCTCACTACTTAAACAACTCATCCCCGCTCTTAAAATCAAATCCTGGGTGATTGTCGAAACGCACAACACCGACCGGTACTTTCCCCTGTACTGCTTGTTTCACCATTGCAGCACCCTCTACTCCGAAACCAGCGCATAACTCAATAGCTTCTATTCCCTGGTCAACAAGTTCTTTTGCCGCTTTCACTGCCATCTGATAATCCTTCACACCGACCACTGTCAGATTCACAACCGGTGAATCCACTACCGCCCGGTCTCTTTGGGCATCCGCCTCAGGTGCCACAAAGATAAACGCTGCTTTTAAAGCCACTTCTCTACACCTCACTTTCAAATACTTTCTGCAATCTGATCCATACACAGATTACAGCCACCATAACCAGCATAATAGACTCTAACATGATTGGTATATTCAATTATTCACCCTTGTTACAAAATAATCCTGCCAAGAGTTCAAAAAAACTACCTATTCTTTCTATGCATCAGATCTATTGTCCTTTTGATCATGGTTCGGAAGTCCTTCAGTTATTGTACAATTATTCAAAAATCGCTCTACCGCTTCCATTACATCAGGTACCCTTTCAAGGGGAATACGTGTCCCAGGAACGAAAGTGCCATCGTTCTGGCGAAAACTGACTCGAAGTGCAGACTGTTCGTCATCAACTTTTTCGACAGTAAACCTCAAATTCTCACCAAATATTTTACTATCAACTTCTATAAATTCCCTGCCTTGATCATCTCTGCCTGTGGTAATACTAATAATGATCATCTACCTCCTAAATACAGATCAGCAATCTTACCCCAGTCTCTCCGCTGCTTCTTTCAACATCTCACGGATCGGCAGATTATATGGGCAGCGCTCCTCACACTCGCCGCATTCCAAACAGTCATCCGGCTTAACCTCCATATCCTGGTAGCGCTCCTTTGCCCATTCTTTGAGGTCATATCTTGTATAGTAGCCGTCGAAGAGGAACACTGATGGAATATCGATCCCCTGCTGGCAGGGAAGGCAGTACTCACAGCGCCTGCAGAAACGAGTGCCTAGTTTGGCCACTAATCTGGCGAGTTCCTCTCTCTCTAGCTCTGTTAAAGGCCTCGGCGTATTTCCTACAGCAGCATTCTCTTCCACCTGCTCGACGGAATCCATCCCGGGTATAGCAACTGTAATTGGATGTTCCAGGATAAAACTCAGCGTCAATTTTGCGTTGGTTAAGGCACCTCCGGCCATTGGTTTCATTATAATAACCCCGGTGTCCATTTTCTCCGCCAGTTCAAAAGGTTTACCTGCACCACTTACCTCCACCGGGTTAAAGGGAAACTGTACAGTTTCTACCTCACCTGTTTGCATTATTTCTAAAAGAGTATCTTTAATGTGCCCTGTTACCCCAATGTGCTTAATCTTTCCTTTTTCTTTTGCCTCTTTTAAAGCGGCAAGAGCTCCATCAACTGCCAGTACCTGATCTAAGGCATCCTTGTCTTTGACATTATGCATTTGGTAGAGGTCAATATAATCCACACCCATGGTCATCAGGCTTTTATCTATATCCTCTTCCATCTCTTTTTTGTCCCGGGCCATGGATTTGGTAGCAATGATCACCTTATCTCTGTGTTTTTTCAGTGCTGCACCAAGTTTTTCTTCACTATCAGTGTAACTTCTGGCAGTATCAAAGAAGTTAATACCCAGTTCTATGGCGCGGTTAACAACCTTCTCTGCACTGGATGCATCAATCCGCTGGATAGGAATACCGCCAAAACCGACTACAGATACTTGCAACTCAGTTTTTCCTAGCCTTCTGTATATCATTTAGATCCCCCTGTATAATCTATTTCATCCTATTCTCCAGTGTACAACTTCGTACCTGTTTTAGAAACACCCTTATATATAGGTTCCAGCACGGCAAGCAGTGATTCCTCTCCCTGCCAGAATGGAAACTCACCCAACTGCTTGATCAGGGCTGAAAACGCCCCTGAAACAATATCAGCTGTTAAAAATTCTTCTGGTAACTGGCTGCCTTCCCAAAATGCTTTGGGATCCACCGGGAGAACTAATTCTCCTGCACACCCTGCTGCCATGCCCATCTCCCACTCATCCTCCAAGAAATCCTCAGAAGATGCTGCTCCATCCAGCATTGTCATAAGTTCATACCGGTCCAGGCCTCTCAGTTTGAAGATCAGGAAAGGATTCCGGTCAAACTCCTCCCCCAGTAAGTAGTACACAGCAGCTATATGCTTGCAGGGGTTTGACCAGTCGGGACAGGAGCAGTCTGTCTCCAGGTCGCTCATCTCTTCCGGAAATAAAGATAGCCCTGCATCCTCAAAAATATCCTCAATACCATCCGGCATCTCCCCTGCCAACAGACCGGCCATAAAAACTGGGTGTGATGCCAGACAGCTGACGATTTTTTTCCACTCGGTCTTGGAAAATGGTTTAAGTTCGATCTCAACCCGATAGGGTCTGGATTGAGAACCTTGCACCCTGGCTGTCACCATTCCGCAGTCAACTTCAATGGAAAGGACCTGTCCCTGCCGCGCATAACGGCGGCCTCTGGTAAGGCGCGCGCCCAGGTTGAAACTTTCTAAGACAGCTATCCACCTTTTGCTCCACCAATTCTCGACGAACGCTCCCCTTTTGGACCTGGCCTTGATTCCGCCTTTTGCAGCTCGTGGCCGTGACTTCGGATAAATATTAAAATCATCGTAGAACATTTTTTTATTCTCTCCCTTACGGTAAAACAGATGTCGGATGCCGGAGGTCAGATGTCGGAAAAAGATGGTGCTGGCACCCGAAAACATCCTTACATAACACCGACTCTGTTTTCATCTTCTGCTGATGTCGCCTGGGTAGCATAGACGTCTACAGTGAAAAAATAAATGTCTGATGGTATTACCATGATGCGGTATAATGCGGCAATGAGATTTACCATTCACCGATGGCCTCTTCCCGCAGGGCCATCAGGTCCTTGAACTCCTCAGTGGAGAGCTCTGTCAACCAGGACTCCCCACTCCCCACGATATCTTCTGCAAGCTGGACCTTGCGCTCGATCATTTCATCGATCCTTTCCTCGATGGTCCCCCGACAGAGAAACTTGTAAACCTGCACATTCTTTTGTTGACCGATCCTAAAGGCACGGTCCGTGGCCTGATTTTCCACTGCCGGATTCCACCAGCGGTCAAAGTGAAATACATGGTTTGCTCTTGTGAGATTCAGTCCGGTACCCCCCGCTTTGATCGTCAAGATGAAAAATGGGGGGCCATCTTCACCCTGAAAGATGTCCACCATTTGGTCACGTTCTTTTTTTGACACACCACCATGCAGATATAATACCGGATAACCGAAAGTTTCCATCAAATATCTCTGCAGCAGTTTCCCCATTTCCGCAAACTGGGTGAAGATCAATGCCCTTTCCCCAGCGGCCAGTATTTCCTCTGACATTTCCGTGAGGCGGATCAGTTTTCCGGAACGGCCGGGAAGTGCCGAGTTGTCTTTCAGAAACTGGGCAGGGTGGTTGCACACCTGCTTGAACTTAGTGAGGGCAGAGATAATCAAACCCTTTCTTTCAATCCCCTCGCTCTCTTCTAAAGCTGTTTCAATTTCCTTGATTACTGCTGCATAAAGGGATGCTTGCTCCTGCGTCAGGGGGCAAAAAACCTTCATTTCCATCTTATCCGGCAAATCATTGATGATACTTCGGTCAGTTTTGAGCCGCCTCAGAATAAAGGGACGCGTCAGGTGCTTCAGGGCATCGGCAGCATCCTGGTTCCGGTGCACCTGTATAGGCACCAGGAAAGAGCGCTTAAATTCTGCCTGATTGCCCAGGAAACCCGGGTTTAGGTACTCCATCAGCGACCAGAGATCACCTACATTGTTCTCCACCGGAGTACCTGTAAGGGCAATGCGGTAATCCGCTTCCAATGACCGCGCTGCTCTGGCCTGTTGGGTCTGCGGATTTTTAATGTTTTGGGCCTCATCAAGAATAACACCATCCCAATGCACCTTCTGGAAGAGTTCCCCTTCTCTGCCCAGCAGAGAGTAGCTGGAAATCACCACCGCGTGTTCAGCGGCAGCCTTCTTAAATGCTTTGTCCTTCTTTCTTGAGGGGCCGTGATGTATAAACACAGGCAGTTCCGGTGTAAAACGGGCGGCCTCCTTTTCCCAGTTGGCAATTACAGATGTGGGGCAGATCAACAGGACAGGGCCACGTTCACCCTGCTCATAGCGGTGCTGTATCAAAGCCAAAGACTGGATTGTTTTACCCAAGCCCATATCATCGGCCAGACAGGCACCGAACCCTATTTCGCTCAGGAAATTGAGCCATGTATAACCCCGCGCCTGGTAGGGGCGCAGTTCTCCCTGAAATCCTTGTGGAGGAGGCACATCTGTACAGGGCTTTTCCCCTTCCAGCCGCTCCAGCAAATCTCCTATCCAGCCGGAGGCATCAATGCTTTCCAAAGTAAGATTTCCCGGTTGTTTTTCTCCTCCCAGGGAAAGCCTCACAATATCCCGGGCTGTCAGCTGCTGACTCGCCTTTTTCCTCCAGAAGTCTAAGGCCTTTTTGATCTCTCCGACATCCACCTCTACCCATTGTCCGCGCAGTTTTACAAGGGGCGACTTGAGCCGGGCCAGGGCATCCAATTCTTGCGGTGAGAGCACTTCATCCCCCATGGCCACCTCCCAGTCGAAGGAAACCACCTGGTTCATGTCCAAACCGCCACCTGATTGAAAGGGAGGAGAAGAAACTTTGCCTCTGACCGACAGCCTCACCTTACTGCCCTTCCTTGTCCACCAGGAAGGAAACATCACACCGAAACCTGCCTGGCGCAGCAAAGGAGCCTGGTTATGCAGGAACTCAAATGCCCCGTTGCTGTCCAGTGTAAAACCTGTAGGGACACCTGATTTAATGCTTTCTTCCACCTGTGGCGAGAAACAAGCGGCCTGACCCAGGGCGGTCAGCATAAACTCCCGCAGCAGCCCCCATTTTTCCCCTTTAAGCTTAAACTTTACCCTGCCCTCCCAGGCATCGGTAGCCGGGATCAACAGGCTGGGGTCATCCTTGGCCTGCAAGAGGTAGCGCACCATCCAGGTTTCTTCCCTATCGTCTGCCTTCTTCTTTTTATGGGACTTCTTCTGTTTCTTTGCAGTTGATTTTTCTGCAATCAGTTGCTTTTCTCCTGGCTTGCCAGCTTCCTGTTCTTCTGTTCCATCCTCTGCACCTGGCTGTTCCGCTCTTTCCCCCCCGACACATTCTACTCC
>JBASML010000312.1:0-14793 GCA_049656845.1 Syntrophaceticus sp. | reverse complement strand
GCACACCACAAAGAGAATCCGCAGAAAATACTGTGGGTGTACCCCCTCCAAAGTAAATAGATGATAGCTCCACATTTCTATATCTATCAGCATAAAGGGTAATCTCCATTTCCAGTGCATGAATATAACTTGCAGCCAATCTACCCTGGTCATCCTGGGGGAGAGGAATTGAATTAAAGGAGCAGTAGCGGCATTTTTGCAGGCAAAACGGGAAGTGAAGATAAAGAGCAGTCCTCACTCCTTATCAACCTGGAGCACCGCCAAGAACGCCTCCTGCGGAATTTCCACCTTTCCCACCTGTTTCATGCGGCGTTTCCCCTCTTTCTGCTTTTCCAAGAGCTTGCGCTTTCTGGTTACATCTCCACCATAGCACTTCTCTAAAACATTTTTTCGCATAGCCTTGACCGTTTCCCTGGCAATAACCCTGGAGCCGATGGATGCCTGGATGGGAACATCGAAAAGCTGCCTGGGAATCAGCCTTCTCAATTTATCTACCAGGGAGCGAGCCCGCTGCTGTGCCTGTTCCCGGTGCACAATAATGGAGAGGGCATCTACCACCTCACCATGCACCATGCAGTCGAGTTTAACCAAATCTGAGGCACGGTATCCCGACAGTTCGTAATCAAAAGAGGCAAAACCCCTTGTACATGATTTGAGAATATCAAAAAAGTCAAAGATAATTTCTGATAAGGGCAGTTGATAAGAGATCTGTACCCGCTGTGGGGAAAGATACTTCATGTCTAAATACTCCCCTCTCCGATCATGGAAAAGCTCTATTACAGCCCCCACATAATCCGAAGGTGTGATCACATTTGCCTGTACATATGGCTCCTCAACCAAGGCAATTTCCCCTGCATCAGGCCAGTTGGCCGGATTATCAACTAAAACCACCTCTCCGTTCTGCTTGGTTAGGCGGTAGACCACATTAGGGGCAGTTGTAACGAGCTCCAAACCGTACTCCCGCTCCAGCCTTTCCTGGATAATCTCCATATGCAGCAAGCCCAAGAAACCACAGCGGAAACCAAAGCCTAAAGCAGCTGATGTTTCAGGTTCGTACTGAAAGGAGGCATCATTCAGTTTCAATTTTTCCAGTGCGTCACGCAAATTTTCAAAATCGCTGGCCTCTACCGGGTAGAGGCCGCAGAAAACCACAGGCAGAACCTTTCTATATCCAGGCAAAGGGGTTGAGGCTGGCTTATTCGCTTCTGTGATCGTATCACCCACCCTTGTATCGGCAACCTCTTTGATCCCTGCCGCCAGATAACCCACCTCTCCAGGGCCTAGTTCATCCACAGGGCGCAGCGCTGGAGAAAATACGCCTACCTCACTGACCTCATAAGCCTTACCTGTGGACATCATCATAATCTTCATACCCGGCCGCACCCGGCCATGAAAAACCCTGATATAAGAAATGGCTCCCCGGTAAGGGTCAAAATGGGAATCGAAGATCAACGCCTGCAGGGGTTTTTCCGCATCCCCCTTAGGATAAGGTACCCGCCGAATCAGAGCTTCCAGAAGCTCCTCTACCCCCTCACCATCCTTTGCGGAAACCAGCAGCATATCATCAGTATCCAAGCCAATCACATCCTCGATTTCCCGAGCAACCCGCTCCGGGTCCGCCACAGGAAGATCGATCTTATTGATCACAGGGATGATCTCCAGATTGGCATCTAAAGCCAAATAGGTGTTGGCAATGGTCTGGGCCTCTACACCCTGGGATGCATCCACAACCAGGATAGCCCCTTCACAAGCAACAAGGCTCCTGGATACTTCGTAGCTGAAGTCTACGTGCCCTGGGGTATCGATCAAGTTCAAAATGTACTCCTGCCCATCCCTGGCTTTGTAATTCATCCTGACCGGAGTCAGCTTGATGGTGATTCCCCGCTCCCGCTCCAGATCCATTTGATCGAGAACCTGGTCCATCATCTCCCTGGACTGCAGAGCACCGGTCAGCTCCAAAAAACGGTCAGCCAGGGTGGACTTCCCATGGTCAATATGAGCTATAATACAAAAATTTCTAATCAGTTCTTGCTTCATTGCAATCACCTTTCTTACCAAAAACACCGTCAAACATATAACTATAGAGACATCAGATCCAAAAATCCTTACCTTGATGGGTATCAATGAAGGGTACTAACCCGTTTTTTCAATCCAATTCGCTTTTTGATCAGATCAACCACCAGTTGAAACTCCTCTAAACGCATTAAAGACGCCAACAGGAAATAAACCAAAACCCCAGCAGCCACTGCCCCACCCACAGAAATCAACTGGGCAGTTTTAGTGGCAATCCCTAACAGCCCCTGGAGTTGGTTGACAACCAGATAAGCCACACCTCCTGTAGCCAGGGATGCAGCAGCAGAACCAATTGCAGAGAAAGCGATCCTTCGTCCATCGATATAACCAAGCTTTGCCCTCAACAAAAACAGCAGGGCAAGCATGTTGACGATCCCCACCAAGGAGTACGCCAAGGCTAATCCGTTGTGCCCCATGGGCTTGACCAACCAGAGGTTGAGAATTATATTTAAGAACACAGTGGCAATCCCCACCACAACCGGGGTTTTGGTGTCTTTCAAGGAGTAATAAACTCGGTTTAGGACCTGGGAACCAGCATAGCCAATAATACCAAAAGAATAGTAGAAAAGCGCTGTTGACGTAGCCAATGTGCTCTCTGGTGTAAACTTGCCCATCTGAAAGAAAAGCCTAATCGCTGGAAGGCCGATGGCAATCAACCCTGCCACACAAGGGATTGTCAAAAAATTGATTGCTCGTATCCCTAAGGAAAATGTTCGGCGAAACTCTGCCATCTCCTGGCGGGCAGACTGTTCGGTCAAAGTAGGGAAAATAGCAGTACCAATAGCAACTGCAAAGATCCCAATAGGCAGCTGCATGATCCTTTGTGCTGTACGCAGTGCCGCCAACTGTCCACCAGGGAGCCCAGAAGCCAGATTCTGGCTGACAAAAAGGTTGAACTGGGATACTGAAAGGCCAATTAGAACAGGAAAAACCAAAACCCCGATCTGCCTGATACCAGGGTGGCTTAGATCCAGCACCGGCCTATATCTAATACCCAACCGCAGCAGCGGCGGTAGCTGAACAGCTAAATTCAAAACCGCCCCTACCACAACCCCGATGGCAAAAGCCACAATACCTATGCGGGGGCCCAGCAGCCCTCCAATGACCACAACTGAAAGATTGTAAAGCACTGATCCCAACGCAGGTGCACTGAAGTGTTTATAGGAGTTTAGGATCCCCACAGTGACCCCGCTCAGCCCCATAAAAAATGTCTGGAAAAACATGATCCGCGTCAGGTAAACGGTCATGTCCATCTCCCCTGCATTGAAACCCGGCACAAGCAGGTTTATCAGCTGTGGGGTAAAAATCATACCCAGGGTGATGGCAGCAACCATAAGGACAACTACCAGGTTGAGCATGATGCTCGCTACCTGCCACCCTTCTTCCTCTTCCCCCTTGGCGATATACCCGCCAAAAACAGGGATAAAGGCTGAACTAAGGGCTCCCCCGATCAAAATCATATAAATAAAATCAGGGATAGAGAAAGCCGCATTATAAATATCTGTGACTCGGTTCTGCCCAAAGATGTAATAAAGTAAGGCATCTCGTACATAACCAAGAATACGGGCCACAACCATAGCAATGGAAATGATCCCCACTGCCCGGGCTATTTTTTCACGTTCTGACATCTGTTCTCCTTTAATAAAAAATAGGGCATACAAGTAGATATTATCACTTTATGCCCTGCAACGAAAGGGGTAAACAGAAGATGTTCAGTGATCAGAAGTAACTAGGGAGACAGCCCGCTGGGTAAGCATACACTGTGGGCTGTCCCTTTTGTGCTCGGCTTTTTTGCAGGCATTCGCTGCACGCTCAAACAGTTTTTCCATTGTTTCCTGGATGCTGCTGATCAGATCTACAGAAACACTGATCAGCTTATTATACCAACTATGCAGAAATTCCGCCTTATAATAAGCCTCTTTTGAAACCTGTTTGACGCAAACCTTAACATTTTTATAAAATCCATTAAGGGAATCAAGAGAATAATGTGCTTTCTCCCTTCCCTGCAGCTCTCTCATATTATTATCTGTAAGCAAAATCCCCCCTGCCATGATCAAGATAATACTTAAAACAATCAAAAACTGGCCAGAGCGGCTCATCTTGCACCCCCAACTTTTTATAATAGTAGTGTTGTGCTCTGTAAAACACTCTGCAGCACAGCAACCTACTTTTGATAATATATTTCCACAAGATGGGTGTCAGTATGCGTCATTCTATTCATCTTCCTCCTGAATCAGCTCAGCAACAACTTCAGCAAAACAGCGCCCTGTTATTAAAGCCTCATCCAGGGTATTTTTATCACTTCCCACTTCAACCAAAATTGCATTAGGAGAAAGGTTCTGGTTGTAGCACCCATCTTTCAAGCGCACAGCCTTGACAAGGCCTGGATACTTTTCATCCAACCTGTTGGCAATTTGGCGGGCTAAGGCATAGTTTTCCCTCCAATGGGGGTTGGAAATACGCTGCCCATTCCCAATCACAAACAGCAGTTTCGCCGCTTCCTTGCCATCAATAACGACCGTCTGTTTTTTGGGAATCCCCGCGTCCCGGTGTAGGTCGATCAAAATCTTTAAATCCGGGTATTCTTCCAAGAGCCTTTTTGCAGTAACCTTAGATTTGATATAAGAGGTAGGGTGGTCAGGGTAATCATGGATTGTCAGGTCCTGTACAGCCCGAACCCCATGCTGGGATAGTGTCTTTACGATTTCTTCCCCTACTAAGGTAATACCCCCATTTTTCCCTTCATCTCTGCTCTTGCCTTGAAAGGGGATATATGTTTCAGCATTATGTGTATGATAAACAGCCACTTCAATGGGTTTTTTGGCCAACTCCTTTTCCAAAAAGGAATCATCTATATATAACGTTTTCTCCACAGGCTGTTTCTCTGTGCCTCTGCTGCTGACCGTGGCAGTCCTTCCTCTGGTCACACTGTAAGGGAGCCCCTTTTCCAGAACACCAGGAAGGTTAAGTGGATCAATGCCACATATAAACTCGAAGGCCGTCCTAATAAAGGATCTCTCCTGGGACTGCCGGACTCCCCCACCCAACCCGTTTTCTAGCAATTTTGTATAAGAGAAATCTCCAATCCCCACACCTATTAAACAAACAAACGACAAGAGCAAAACCGAAACGCGCTGTCCAATCTCTGGCTTTTGTTTAAATCCGCGATACATCTTGAGTTCCCCCTTTGACTACATACCTGACAAATATTATTCCAACATGTGGCAAAATATCACTTGAAAGTAAGGGGAAAGCACAAGAAATGTCTCAAATCAAATGCTTGCAAAGTGTAGTTAATCGTGTTACTATCATATTTGGCTTAACTCTACCATGCAAGGGGGTGAAAGAATGGCAAACATTAAATCTGCAGAGAAAAGGGTAAGAATCGCCAAGGTGAGGACACTGCGCAACAAATCTCAAAAGTCCGCCATGAAAACCGCCATCAAAAGATTCGAAACATCACTGGCAGAAGGAGACAGAGAAAACATCGAGGCCAGTTTCAAAAACGCAATCCGCTCTATCGATAAAGTTGCCGCGAAAGGCATCATTCACCCCAACGCCAGAGATCGCAAGAAAGCACAGTTGGCAAAAAAACTAAACAAAGCCCAATAATAAATTATAAAACATTAAACGAAAACCCCTTCTGTAAGGGGTTTTAAGTTTATCTCCACAACACCACTATATTAATCATGTGGAGCTAGCCAGTTGAGGATGTACAAAACTCTCCAATAAAAGCTGCCATCAACAGATCCGGGGCACCCCTCCCCTTTTTCAACGAAAGATCAAGTTCCAACAAACCCTCAAGGATTTTTTCTATTTCCGAGAGGTGATAGGAGCGAAGTTGTTTCATTAGATTTTTCGCTACAAAGGGGTGCACATCCATTACACCAGAAAGTTCCCGGGGAGGAAGTCCTTCTTCCAGCAGCCAATAAGCCTCCAGCATTTGGATAAAATGCCGTGAAATCATAGAAACCAATAACACCGGGGGCTTACCCTGAGCCAGAAGTTCTTTCATAACCTCAAGAGCGGCACTCCCCCGGCGTTCAGCTACAGCATCCACCAGCTCAAAGAGTGTCCGTTCTGTTGTTCTGCTGCCCACATCTTGAAACACTCCTACAGTAATTTCTCGCTGCTCTTGGCCCAGGTAGAGAGTAGCCTTCTCTATTTCCTGGCTGAGCAGGGCAGTGTTCTCCCCGCAGGCAAACCGCAAATACTCAGCTACAGCAGTTGGCAGTTTCTTACCCCTGGATGCGGACTCCTCCTGCAGCCACCTGATCAAGTTTTTGCCTTTAAGGGGCTGACACTCTACCACCCAACCATTTTCCACATCAATCATATCTTTTTTCTTGGGTTTCTTTTCCAAAAGAAATACAGCAACTAATCGTGGGTTGCTCACCCTTAAATAGGATTTCAGTGCAGAGACATCTGGATTGTCAATCACCACTATGCGAACCGCTCCACCCAGGGGTAGTGTTTCCAGAGACTTAAAGATCTCTGCCCCTTGTGATTCTTCCTCCCACTCCACATATTCGGTCCTATAATTATTTCGCGTTTCCAAACTGCTCCTCAAGTACCTGATCAACTCCCGGGCCTGGAAACGGTCCTCACCGTGCAGGATCAAAAATGCGGGAATCTCCCCCTGGGCGAGGGCATTTTTTGCCTGATTGTAAGTTATTACAGCCATTTACGCCCACCTTCCTAAAGTGTTTTATTCTCGCCCGAGTATTAAATCCCTGCACTACTTTCCGAACACTTCTCTTTACCAAGATTAGCTGTAAAACATCATGATTGCCCCAGGAAAAAGTATAACACTTTTAAAAGTTCATCTGACAGCTGTTCACTTTCCAACTGTTGTGCAGCCTGTTCTACAAATTCTTTTAATTCCCGTCGCTCCTCTTCACTGAGATTAGAGGTTATACCTTGGATTACTGTTGCTACCTCTTCTTGATCCAGCTGGTCATTACTAGATGTCAACTCATCTAGCATGCTCTGGGTTTGCAGGGTATCGTCCTCAGAAATATCCAATTTTTCAGCTGCCCCTTTATCCACAATCCGATATAATAACTCAAAAAATTCCTGCTCACTCAATCATCAAACCCCCTTAAATAGTATCCTATATTTTACGTCATACCACTAAAATATGCTTGCGACCTGTAGAACTTGCAGCTTCTAAGCAGGATTATTACATCCTGGGTGAAATACTAAAGAATAAAGAACTCTTTTTTTATGAAAGACCCTTGCAGAAAGGAGGCAGTATTATGCGTGTGGGAATTTTAACTGGGGGAGGAGACTGCCCAGGTCTGAATGCTGTGATCAGGGCAGCAGCCAAAACCCTATTCACCGGTGGTGTTGAGGTTCTAGGGTTTCGGGACGGTTATAGGGGTATTATAAATAAAGACTGGATGTCTATCGACAAAAAAGCCATCTCCGGCCTTTTACATCGTGGTGGAACAATTCTGGGAACGAACAACCGCGACAATCCTTTCAACTTTCCGGTAAAAACATCTGATGAAGAAATCGAGTACTGTGATGTTTCGGACCAGCTGCTTAACAATATGCGGGATCTGCAGTTAGATAATCTCATCTCTATAGGAGGAGATGGCACTTTATCTATCGCCAGAGAGTTAGTAGCCAAAGGAGCACATATTGTAGGGGTTCCTAAAACCATTGACAATGATCTTGCAGCTACTGATCAGACATTCGGTTTTGACACAGCAGTGGCTACTGCTACTGGGGCTTTAGACAAACTTCACACCACAGCAGAGTCACACCACCGGGTAATGGTTCTGGAAGTAATGGGACGCTATGCCGGGTGGATTGCCCTCTGGTCCGGGGTCGCCGGTGGTGCTGACGTTATTCTTATACCAGAGATCCCCTGGTCTTTGGACAGCATCATCGAGAAGATCGAAGACCGGCAGCAGGAGGGGAAACCCTTCAGCATTATCGTTGTTGCTGAGGGAACACCTGGCCCCAGCGGAGAACATGTGGTCAGAGAGCGGATTGAAGGAAGCGGCGACCCTCTGCGGCTTGGAGGCATCGGGCAGTTGGTGGGTGATCTTGTGGAGCAGGCAACAGGAGTGGAAACCAGGGTAACCATTTTGGGACATATCCAACGGGGTGGTTCTCCTTCTCCCCTGGACAGAATCCTGGCCACCCGTTTCGGTGTAGCGGCAGCAGAGCTGGCCATGGCCGGACGCAGCGGTCTGATGGTTGCCCTCAAGGGAAAGGAAATCGTATCTGTTCCCCTGGAGGAAGCAACTAAAAAGCCATCACTTGTGCCCCCGGAGAGCCAACTGGTACTGGCTGCTCGCTCCATTGGGATCTGCTTTGGAGATTAAACAGTTTAACACCATCTGTGATAAGGGTAATCGCACCCTCTTCATCAGTACGCAGCACCAGCGCACCCCGCTCCCGCCAGAAGCTGATGGTTCGGGGATCTGGATGACCAAAGTTATTGTGTCCAACACTAATGACAACCACTTTTGGCTGTACCGCATCCGAAAATTCCGGGCTGATGCTGTATGAGCTGCCGTGATGGGGACACTTAAGAACATCAGCCCTAATACTACCAGCTATTTTGCCATTCTCAACCCGATACGCCAAATCAGACATCCCCTCTTGCTCAATATCGCCGGTCAGTAAAAAGGATATTTTACCATATGTTATTCTTAACACAAGAGAGTTGTTGTTGGCATCACTGCGCGTTCCTGAAAAAAGCGTTTCAGGTGGCCCCAGAACAGAGATCTTCACAACCGGATCGAGTTTGATCTCCGTACCGGTTCTGATATAAGACACCGGGATCTTTTTTTGTTCAAGCAGCTGCTGCACCTGCAGCACAAGGGGTGTCGGGTGTTCTAAAGGAGGTGCCAAAAACCTGCCTACTTTTATATTATTTAAAACAGCAGGAATTCCCCCTAAATGGTCCTCATGGGGGTGCGAGTTGACCACCAGGTCCAGCTTGCTAATGCCTGCCCTTGCCAAGGCGGGAACCACCACCTCCCTGCCGGGATCAAAGGAACTGTTCAGGTATGAAGGGCTTCCTCCGGCATCCACCAACATAGTGCGTCCCGCAGGTGTCCTCACTAAAACAGCATCCCCCTGCCCGACATCGAGAAAGGTTATTTCAAGCTTTCCTGATCTGTTTGCCCAGAAACCTGTACAGAGTAAAGATAAACACAGGGCGAGCATGAGCAGGGAGGGAACAATCCAGCAGTGGGCCACAGACCGGAAGCGGAAGTGGGGAAAAGAAACTGCAAACCCTTCTCGCAGAGCCCAGCCAAGGATAATCAATGTGATAAACCAAAGCAAACACAACCATAATGGTGGTGAAGGCACCAAAGAAGCAGCCCCTGGGAGAGCAGCCAACAAACCAAGGAGCCCTTTAATGGGGAGGGAAAGCGCTCCAGCAGCCAGAAAGAAGGGATTCAATATGCCAGGTGCAACTAGAGCCAGCAATATCCCGGCAAGACCCAAATAAACCACCAATCCGGCCAGGGGCACCACCAGGATATTGGCCAGCAGGCCCAACACCACAACCCGGTTAAAGTAAACAGCAGTCAGCGGTAGAATAGCCAGTTGGGCAGCAATTGGTACAGTTAGTGTTTCTTTAAAACCTGCAGGAAGTGGAAGGTGCCTGTTAAGAGGAACTGCAAGGTATATGATACCCCAGGTTGCAGTAAAGGAGAGTTGAAAACCCGGGTCAAAGAGCAGAGCGGGGTTAAAAAGTAAAAGAACAAAAGCAGCCAGGGCAAGAGAATTCGCGGCATTTTGCCGCTGTTGCCAGAGGTAGGCCGCTAATCCCACAGTAGCCATCACCGCGGCCCTGGTAATCGGTGGTGTGAAATTGATCAATGCCGCATATCCCCAGAGCCCAGCGGTTACCATGATAAAGGTAGATGGGCCTTTAAGGCCAAGGAAACTAGCAGCTGCCATCAGCGCAATAAAAACAAAACCCAGATGGAGGCCTGAAACAGCAAAGAGGTGCATCACCCCTGTCTTCTGGTAAATATCACGGTCCTCCGGGGTAATTCCCTCTTTTGAACTTAACAGCAAGCCCTGGAGAAAAAAGGACTGCTCCTGTGGGAGGGATAAATTGATATTCCCCTCAATGCGCATACGCAGAGCTGCCCAGAAACTGCTAAATCCCTTTTCCTGTGACATAATCTGAGGAGACGAATCAGCTTTAATCTGGACGATAATGCCGCGCCGCTCCAGGTAAACCCGGTAATCAAACTCTCCGGGTGATAAAGCAGCAGGTGCAAGGTCCAAAAAACCATCCACTTTGACAACAGCACCAGGTAGCAGGGCCGCTGTATCTGCAGCCTTCTCATCAGTACTGTTCTCAGGGATATAATACACAACCTGAATCTTCCCCTTGCCTTGCCATTTTTCCCTATTCAAGGCAACAGTAGGTTGTTCCAAAACAAAGACCACTCTATTGGGATAAACAGAAGGAAGAGACTCTACAACGCCTTCCACCTTTACGTAGTGCCCCAACATAGGGTTTAACTGCTGTGGAAAAACAGTCTGGCTGCTTTCCATCCATAGATAACCCAGGCACAAAAAGCACAAAGGCAGCCAGAGGAAAGAACACCTCTTGCCTTGTAGGTATGCCCAAATACCCCCGACCAGCAAAAAAAAGGCAGCGGCAAATGCCGCCAGCACCCAACTTCCGCTTTTACTAAACTGAGATAGGCTAATTCCCAGAGCAAAGGCACCGGTAATGATCATCAAAGGAGGCAATCTATGTGCCCTCCCACCATTATTTAGACTAAAAATTCTACCTTCACCTGGAAATTCCTTCTGAAAAACCAATGACCGAGAAATTTCACCAAACAAAAGCGCCACCCTTCGATAAACTAGTAGGTGGCAGACGTCAACTGATCATCCCATATTTTGGTTAACAGCAAGCAGATATAAAAGGTAAGTTTCTTGATATTTACTATCTAAAAGTGATGGGCACCTGGAGTTGGCCGAACAAGCCACCTCTTTCGTATTTCCCACAAACTGCTACTCCGGGCGTTCTGTTAAAGTTACTGCATAGTTTTCAGTTTTTTTGTCACGCCAGATTGTCAGCTGTACCTTTTTCCCTGGCCCCGCCTCCCTGATTATATCCAGCAGATCATCTGCTGTTTTTACCTTTTTCCCATCTACAGCTGTGATAACATCACCCTGTTTAAGGCCTGCTTTTTCCGCGGGGCCTCCTTGCACTACACTTCTAATTAATACCCCTTCTGGCTCAGATAGGCCTAAATATTCTGCAATAGCTGGGGTAACATCTTGTATCTCTACACCAAGCCAGCCCCTCTTCACCTTGCCTTGTTTGATCAGGTCATCCAGTACACTCTCTACAGTATCGCTGGGAATAGCAAAACCGATCCCCTGTGCCTGAGCAACTGCTGTGTTGATCCCGATTACTTCCCCCTTCAGATCAAGCAAAGGGCCACCACTGTTGCCTGGATTAATAGACGCATCTGTCTGCAGAAGATTCCTGAAACTCCGATCCTGGATGACAACAGGCCGCCCTTTTGCGCTGATCACCCCTACTGTTACTGTATGGTCTAATCCGTAAGGGTTACCAATGGCAATAACCCAATTCCCCACTGCAACAGCGCTGGAATTACCTAGTTTCAATACAGGCAGATCCTTGCCCGCATCAATTTTCAATACAGCCAGGTCTAGCTCATGGTCAGTCCCGACAACCTTAGCCGGCACCGAACTCTTTCTCCCCACAACACTCACCTGAATTTCCTGTGCACCCAAAACCACGTGCTCATTAGTCAATATATATCCATCAGGTGAAATAATAAAACCTGAACCCAATCCTTGCTGCACCTTTTTTTGTGGTGTGTAATCAAACTGCTTAAAAAACTCCCGGAAAAATGGGTCATCAAAAAAGGGATCAGAACTTTGACTTGTAGTTACATATGTCTCTATCTTTACCACCGCGGGCCCTGCTTTATCAACAATACTGGCAATGGCGCCTGACTCTACACCTGGAAGGCTATTAGCATCAGAACCAGGTACGGTCTCATCATTTCCCTGTGCATTGCCAAACCAGTAATCACCCTTTGCTGCAATAACCCCCCCGGCAAAAGCTATACCTACCAGGAAAGCGACCACTGCCACAGCAATGAATGCTTTTTTTGACCTCAAGATTCCTCCCCCTTTGTGTTTCCATTTTCACTAGTTTCATCCTGCTTGGCAGATCCAGCCTCTGTTGATTCACTATCTACCATCTGCTGGCTATCCTCTGCTTGTTTATCTGAGCCCTGCTCTTCTGATTGCTCATCTCTGCTGTTTTCCTGAGTGCTGGTTTGCTCAGTGGATGTATCATCACCAGGCTGGTCTCCTGTTTCACTCTCCTCTCCCCTGCTGTTCACGGGTTTCACCGGAGCTTCTTCTTTGGTAACTTCATCCCAGACACGCTGTACATTTGATGAAGCCTTACGAAATTCTCGCACTGCTTTTCCTAAAGATTGGGCAACTTCAGGTAGTTTCCCTGGGCCAAAAACTATAAGCATAACTACTAGGATTAATATCAGTTCCCAGGGTCCAATATTCAGTATTCCTAACATTACTCTCACCCCGAATTCATTATAACTTTAATTAAAAAGTTGGACAAGAAGTAAATACCTTAAACCAAAGAGCTGTGCTGCTACTCTAAATTGGCTTGCCTGGTTGCTTTACTATATTAGACAGTACTAGAGATGGTTTCCTTTCATCCTCTGTTGATTTTGCCAATAAACAGCATGGGTTTCTTGCAACCCACCGGCTCAACAGAATGCTGGGAAAACTAACAAAGATCCCCACCATTTATGGTGGGGATCTTTTAACAGATATTATACAGTTTTATTCTTTCTTTTTCTCTTTATCTTTTTTTCCCTTGGCAACATGCACTTCAACAGGCTTGGTATAATAGGGTGTCCGCCACTTATCGACTTCTATGATGGCCTCCTTATTACAGGCTTCGGCACAAACAAAGCAGATAATGCAGCGTGCTGGATAGAAAACAAGCTCATTTTTGTCTTTATTGATCTCTATCGCTGCGGCCGGACAACGCTTAGCACAGTTGCCACACAAAATACATTTATCATCATCAAACTCTATATGCCCACGCGCCCCTGCAAAGGGTTCCCGTACTTTCACAGGATACATCCTGGTGGCCGGACCCCCGAACAGGTTACGGAGAACAGTTGGCAGCATAACTGGCATTGTGCTCCACCTCCTTTATATTCCAGGGCTACCTTTCAGTACAACTGATGCAGGGGTCAATTGACAGAACAATAACTGGCACATCAGCGAGTTCGCTTCCTGGCAGCATCACAAGCAGAGACGGTATGTTGGAAAAGGTCGGTGTCCGCACACGAAAACGCTCCAAGTATTGGGTGCCGTTTCCCTTAGCGTAGTAGAAACACTCACCTCGACACTGCTCACTTCTGTAAACTGCTTCATTGGCCGGTGGACGTCCCTTGGGACGTTCAAAGATTTCCCCCTTGGGCATCTTGCTGAAGGCTTCCAGTTGCAGGTCGATAGACTGCAGGGCCTCACGTGCCCGAACCAGTGCCCTTGCGTAAGAATCGCCACCTGTTTCAACGATAGGCTCAAAGCCCAATTCGTCATAGACCTGCATCCCTAACATCCTGCAGTCCTCTTTAACCCCTGAGGCTCTTAGGTGAGGCCCATTGGTACCAAGGAGAATTGCCTGCTCCTTGGTCAGGACGCCTTTCCCAACTGTACGCGCCTTAACTGTCGGGTCGCTTGCCAGAACATTTATTAATGCTTCTGCTTCTTTTCGCACTTCCTGCAGAACATTAATACATGTCTTTTTCTGTTCATCATCAATATCACGGCGCACACCACCGACAACAGAAACAGAATGTGTAACCCGGGTGCCAGATGTCATCTCCAGAAGATCCAACACTTTTTCACGGATCCGCCAGAACTGCATGAACATGCTTTCAAAACCGAGAGCATCACACAGCAGCCCAAGCCAGAGCAGGTGGCTATGAACCCTGCTCATCTCTGAAAAGATAACACGCAAGTACTTGGCGCGCGGCGGAACTTCCATGGGCCAAAGCCTTTCTACAGTTTCACAGTAACTGATGCCGTGTATGCAGCTGCAAATACCACATATTCTCTCAATTAAGTGTATATTCTTCGGATATTCATTTAATTCGCAGGCCTTTTCAATCCCACGGTGACCGTAACCAAGCGCTGGAACAACATCTACCACTTTTTCATCTTCATAAGTGATTTTCAGCTGAATCGGCTCCGGAAGTACCGGGTGCTGTGGACCAAATGGTGCAACTGTACGCGATGCCATTTACTCGCCCCCCTTCCCGCCAGCGGCCTTATCTTTTACCATGGGCAGCACAGGGCTGTCCTTGGCCAGCAGCATGAAGCCTCCAAAATCAATGGCTATATCCTTGACCTTGAGGCCAAACTGTTCGAACATCTCATTTTCTACGAGCACAGCACAAAGATAGATTCCACTGATGCTGGGAACCTCTTCATCCTTGCCCACCACCATGCGCAGAGCAACCATTTCTACACCAGGGCTGTAGTTAAAGTAATATGTAACCTCCAACTTATCGCCCAGGTCATTACATACGGCTGTCACTAACCGCGCCTTGGCATCGGCAAACTTCTGCACCTCTGACAGCAATGTATCTTTAGTGATCTCTTTCAGATTCTCGATCATTTCGCCACCCCCAAAGC
>JBASML010000311.1:0-2424 GCA_049656845.1 Syntrophaceticus sp. | reverse complement strand
GATCAATACAGCTACAGTAGCGACACTTCTCAGCAGGGCTCGCAGTAAGTGGTATGAGGTTGTTGTTGTGATTCCAACAACCCTTGGTTTATTCGGAGGGGAAAATGAGGAGGAGGTTTAGCAGCAGGTGGGAAGAAAACGTGGTCGGGAACGGCTATTTGAAATAAAGCGAAGAAAAATAATAAGGAAAAGACGCCTGATCATATTGGGGTTATTATGTGGATTATTTTGCATTTTCCTGATCCCTACCCAGTTAAAGATCTGGAAACTGGAAGGGCAGTTAAAGGATTACCAACAGCAAGAACAAGAACTTCAAGTAAAAAAACAAAAAATCCTAAAAGAAATCGAATATTACTCCAGTGATGCCTATGTTGAGGAAAGGGCACGGCAGGAGCTGGGGCTAGTCAAACCTGGGGAGATGCCGATCCGCCAGGCGGTTCCAGGTCGGGTGCAGCCGTCTCCAAATAAAAAATAACAAAACCATGACTAGATGGGGGTGGTTTTTTGCCAAATCAACGCATGGCAGCTATCGATATCGGTACCAATTCCTGCCGTTTACTGATTGCTGATACAAATGGCAAGACTATTTCCCCTGTGCTTGCCACCCTCAGGACTACTAGAATTGGGGAGGGGGTGGAAGAGCAAGGCTTTTTAGGAGAGGTGCCTATGGAGCGGACAATTACTGCTCTCAAGGAATACCTTGCTCTGGTCAGGGAATTTGAAGTGCCCTGCTTGCGGATAGTGGCCACCAGTGCTGTTCGGGAAGCCGCTAACGCGGCGTTTTTTCTTAATCATGTTAGAGAAACAACCGGGGTTCCAGTAGAGATCATTAGCGGTCAGGAAGAGGCGCGTTTGAATTATATCGGTGCTTGCCGTGCTGTGGATGTTGAAGGAACAGGAATTGTCATCGATATTGGCGGTGGGAGCACTGAATTAACTTATTCTGCCCAGGGTGGGGTGCTGAACTGCTGCAGCATACCTCTTGGTGCTGTTCGCTTGACTGAACAACCGCGTCTCCTTTCGGAAATTTTAATCCCCATGAAGGATATCCTGGATAAAATCAAGGTCCTACCTCGCCCGACTCTAATTGGGGTTGGAGGAACCATTACTACACTGGCAGCTGTGGACCAGGCTATGCAGATCTATGACCCAGAACGCATTCAGGGATACTTCCTTTCTAAGGAGTCTGTTGAAAGAATAATGTTCTTCCTGGCTGCGAAAAATAGTGAGGAAAGGAAAAAGGTTCCCGGGCTTCAACCAGAGAGGGCTGATATCATCGTTGCAGGCACTACTATCCTCTGGTTGATACTTGCCTACCTGGATGCAGCGGGAATCGTAGTCAGTGAAGCTGATCTGCTGTACGGGATTATTTGGGAAATGATTTGATCTATGGGTTTTAAGGGTTGTAAAGGGTCTAGCAAGAGATATTCAATTTGGGTCTGGGCTTTCTTGTTTCAGAGTCTACAAGGGGGTAAAGTGTAGAATAACCTGGTTGCCTGAATGAGATGTGGGAAGTGGGAGATTGGAAGTGGGAAAGGTAACGCATGAGATGTGGGAAGTGGGAATAGGAGAGGGGAAGAAGGGCTGGAGAATGATAAAAATCGAACATAAAAAGGAGAACTATCATGAAACTTGCTCTTATTCCCCTCTTGATCGGCATTATAGCTGGTGTTTCCATGGCCTTGCAGGGCTCCCTCAATACCATTTTAAGCAAGGCCATTGGGTTATTGGAAGCAACATTTGTTGTCCATGTAATAGGTGTAATAGCTCTCATAGTTTTATTGCTTTTACGTCTTGGAAACGGTAGTCTGGCACGTATGGGAGAGGCTCCCTGGTATGCTTATCTCGGTGGCTTATTAAGTATTGTTATTCTTTACGCTGTCATGGCCAGTATCTCCAAGCTGGGGGTTTCCATTGCTACAACTGCAATCATTGTCGGCCAGGTTTCTACAGCTTTAATCATCGACCATTTTGGGCTTTTTGGGTTGCGGGAGATTCCTTTTACCTGGTGGAAGGTCCTTGGTATAGCGTTCCTGGCTACAGGTGCAAAATTAATGCTGAACTAAACAAATAAATGATAACGAGATGTTGTAAGAAACATCCCTGGTTTCACTTACTCTTTAACCATCAAGAACGAAATTTTCAGGTGTAAAGCCTGTGCTATTAATGAGCTATTAATGAGTGAGGTGATATATGCACCTTCTATCAGGTGCTGTCTGAATTATTAATCTTCACCCCCCCTGTCTTACTGCTCCTTGATTTGGTATCTCAATCACAACCCAAAGATGTTATTCCATTCACTGATGGAAATACCCAAATATTTTCTGATAGAGGCAGGATTTTGCCTGTTGGTATAGAAGTATTTCATTTACACAACTATTCATTCTAAATTCTAGCCGAAGGTTTGGATGACATATCCACAAC
>JBASML010000310.1:0-12660 GCA_049656845.1 Syntrophaceticus sp. | reverse complement strand
CTTTCCCAGCGCTTTAATGTTCCACTAGATGCCATTTTAGCAGCCAACCCGGGGGTTGACCCCAAGAATCTTCAAATAGGCCAATTGGTCTGCATACCGGGTGCACCACCGACTCCACCGCCAGAACCCTGTCCGGGATTTCTCTACGTTATTCAAGCAGGGGACACTTTTTATCAGCTTTCCCAGCGCTTTAATGTTCCACTTGATGCTATTATTGCCGCTAACCCAGGAGTAGATCCGAGACGGCTACAAATAGGCCAGGCGGTCTGCATTCCTACAGCACCACCGCCAGTACCTGAATGCCCTGGTTTTATCTACACTGTCAAAGCCGGTGATACCCTGTTCAACCTGGCCAGGCAGTTTGGTGTAACAGTTAAAGCCATCCAAGATGTCAACCCCGGCATAGACCCCAGACATCTAGCTATTGGACAAAAAATCTGCATTCCGAAAAGGCGCTGCCCAGAAGGAACATTTGTCTACGTTGTGAAGAGCGGAGATACCCTTAGTGCCATTGCACGCCGCTACAAAACAACAGTTCAGGAAATTGTGAAGGCCAACCCAGGGATCGATCCCAATAAGCTGGCCATCGGACAGGAGATCTGTGTTCCCAAAGTACCTTAAATTTCGCATTCTACCCAAACCAGGTGGTGATCCGAAGTATCACCGGCCTCAATAATACCAGAGGCAAGAGGAACAACCTCCCTGCCAAAAAGAAAATCAATTCTTGCCCGGTAAGAAGGAGCACTAAAGGAATCACCATCAGATGGCCCTAACTCTTCCATTTGAAAATTTCCTGTGATCATTTCTTGAAAAGCTGCACTACCCCGTTTCCCGTTAAGATCACCTCCCAAGATCAAGGGAGGAAGAGGAAACAGTTTCCCAAGTGCAGCTTTGATTTTTTTAACTTCCTGCACTCTCTGGATTTCACTCTTAACCGAGAGGTGGAAAGAACCGACCCCTATTGGGCCAGCACCGGGAGGAAAAAGATGAGCAAAAAGAAAAACCCTTTCTTCTACTTTTTGACCAGGCAATTTGAGGGAAAGGTTCAAAACCTCCTCCAGTGGATAAGCAGCCAAAACAGCATTCCCATAAGAACCACCAAGAATAGGAAATGCCTGGGCAAATAGATAATACCATTTTTTTGCGCTGTATTCCTCTAGCTTTCCGACAAGATATTGCGGTTGGTGAATCCAACCGCAACGTAAATTTTTAACATCTACTTCTTGAAACAAAACAACGTGTAGACCCAGCTCACTAATATTTTTAGCTATCTTGTCCAAGTTTTTACTGCTGAGCAGAAAGGAGTTTCCCTTTCTCCCCCTGCCTCCTTTAATATTCCAAGTTCCTACCCGCAGCTTTGCCTTGGTCGAACTCATCTATTAACTCCCCACCATTTTTATTATTACTTATAAAATTCCCCGCATTATTATATTCTGTAACTCATTCTTTATAATCTCTATGATAAATCAAATCAATATTTACTACTATTTTTCGATAAAATAAAAGTAATCATGATTATTTAGACATTTAGCGACTCAATCTAGCAGGATTTTGTGTTTTATGTTTAATCAGACCGCTAGGTAACTCAAATATACGGGGGGATACCTGATGTATGCCCCTCTTTTACTGCTAGATCCTTAAGGAAACCTCTCACAACTCTACGACAGGGATGTAAGCAGCAGGAGTTACTTCCATGGTCGTAAAATGCTCTACCGCTTATCAATACCCGCAGCATCTTAAGCTCCTACAACTAAGGCCATTGAATCTCTAGAGATAATACTAATATTATAATGGCAGTTCCTGTTTCATAGCAGCAACTGGTTCAAACAGATCACCATAATGGATTATACGCTGGAGTACCTGTTCCGTTTCGAAGACCAGGATTTCTGGGTCCCTCCCTTTTGCCGCTGCATCCACCTCTTCCCATTTAACAGGAGTAGAAACCGTAGGTTTTTCCCTGGCTCGCAGAGAATAAACAGAAACCGTTGTTTTATGAAAGTTATTTTGGCTCCAATCGATAAAAACCTTGCCGGTGCACAGGTTCTTGGCCATCCTTGAGACCACCAGATCCGGGTACTGCTCTTCCAACAGTTCAGCACATGCCCTGGCAAAACACTTCGTTTCATTGTAGCTCACCGGATTGTTGAGTGGAACGTAAATCTGTAGCCCCTTAAGCCCCGATGTCTTAGGAAAACATTGAAGCCCAAGTTTCCCCAAGAGATCACGCAACATCTGCCCTATCGAACAACACTCAATAATTGTAGCTGGAGGACCAGGGTCAAGGTCGAACACTAAAACCGTAGGGATTTCAGGGCATTGGCCCAATGAGAGAGAAACATGCAATTCCAAAGCTCCTAGATTTGCAGCCCAAATAAGAGAAGGCAGATCCTCCAGAAGACAATAATTAATTTCCCGCTCACTTTTTTCCTTACGAATGGGAAGAGTTCGCAGCCACTCTGGTCTGTGTCCCGGGCACTCTTTTTGATAAAAAAAATTGCCATCCACACCATCTGGATACCGCTTGAAAGTCACTGGGCGCCCTTTGATATGCACCAGCAGAGCCGGGGCAACCCTGCGATAATAGTCAATCACCTGGGCTTTGGTAAACCCCTGTTCAGGGTAAAATACCTTATTTAAATTTGACAGATGCATTTCCCGGCCATCGATTAAGATTGTAGTTTTTTTCGATCCCTGCATAGCTGCTCCATCCCCTACTTGTTTTCTTTATTGCAGTTAGTATGTTAGGCCATCACAATAAATTATTCTCTACACATCTCTCTGATGACATTCATAACCTTGTGCCCACCACCATAGTTAGGTGCATTTTTCTCTAGGTATACTATCTGTACATATAATACACGGTCACTATATAGTATCAGCCGTGGTTTATACACCCCTACCTTACTTCCCTCATTACGGAATATTGCCGCAATTACGGCATATTTGCCGAAATCTTGGCATTTTCGAAATACATTTACTGCTTTTATACCTAACTCAAAAACAACAACACCTTGTACCATTTGTAACAAAGAGATTTTAAAAAAATACTTATTTAAATCATACTTGTGAAAAGTGGCATACTTTTTGCATTATATAAGTGAAAAAAGTAACATGCGGCTAACGCTAAAAAAGGAGGCTAATTAAAATGGCAGTAGTTTTAAAGAAGGAGAAAGAAAATATACAGGAGAAGAACCTACACCTGGTGCCCAAAACAAACAAGGTCGAAAAAGTCGAATACGAATTTCCTTATGATGACATGTATCTCCTCTATGAGCACATTATGAACGAAAAGGGAGAATAAATTAAGAAATAAAAAATGATAGTTGATAGATTATGGGTATAACCGCCTGCAACTAGAGGCGCAGGCGGTTATTTATTTAAGTTTTAAGTTCATAAAAAATAGGCTGTACGCTCTAAGAATAATAGAATGTTCCCCAGAAATAAGAAAGAAACTGCCGGCTAATTTGATTATTTCATTTGGGAGGTAAACCGACAGCTTCGGGGGCCGCGTTGTTTTTTATGTAACGTCATCCTTATTTGGATATCCTATCGTCTAACTAACTTATTATGATATGCAATTTTTGTGCCTAAAGATATTTTTAGTTTAATCATTGCTAATAAGAGTTAGTAATAATGCAATGACTGTGCAGAAACAATTCCCACGGGCAGACTAGCGTTATTATATCATCCCTATTTACGCGGCAGCCTGAAGCCCTTAGAATTCCCACGATATAACTTACCATTCAAATCATACAGAATATTATCAGCGAAGTCAATAACCGAACATTTTATTATAACTATTACTACTCCCATAGACTCGGCGAGAACATCACAAACACCGTATATATCTCCAGGCGGCCCAGCAGCATCAGGAAACTAAGGAGAATCTTGCCTTGACCGGTGATCGCAGCGTAATTGCCGGCAGGCCCTACTAATCCCAGGCCAGGCCCCACATTACCAAATGTAGCAGCAACAGATGTAAAAGCAGTCTTTAGGTCCAACCCCATAGCAGTCATGGCGATACCAGATACTGCAAAAATGACAACATAAAAAAAGAAAAACTGCATAACATTGCTTACCAGGTCATGAGATATGTTTTTCCCGTCGATTTTCACGGTAAAAACACCCCGGGGATGGATCAGTTTTCTGACCTCCAAAACTCCTTGTTTCAACAGGATCAAGATTCTCCCTACCTTAATGGAACCACTGGTTGATCCTGAACAGCCTCCGATAAACATCAACATAACCAATAGCGCCTGTGACATATAAGGCCACAGGTTGAAATCAGATGTAGAATAACCGGTAGTGGTAATAATGGATACCACTTGAAATGCAGATGTCCTGATCAGCTCTTCCATACTGCTGAACAGAGAACTGGTATCAAAAGCTATTAAAGCAGTAGCCACCAGGACAATTGCTGCATAAAAACGAAACTCTTCATTTTTCCAAAAAGCCTTCAAACTACGGCCGCGCAGGGCCTGGTAGTAAAGAGCAAAATTAGCACCTGATAAAAAGGTGAAGATAGTAATCACCCACTGGATAGATGCCTGTTCGTAATAACCGATACTCGCATTCTTGATGCTGAAACCACCGGTTGCTAAAGTTCCAAAAGTGTGACAGAGGGAATCAAAAAAAGGCATCCCTAAAATCATTAAAAGCACTGTCTCTAGAATCGTCATCACCAGGTATGTAAACCAGAGAATCTTGGCAGTTTCGCTGATCCTGGGCATGATTTTGAATGTCACCGGACCCGGAACCTCCGCCCGGAAAATTCGGTTAGCCCCAACCCCCAATTTTGAGAGCAGGGCAACCAAAAAAACAATGATCCCCATCCCACCGAGCCAGTGGGTCAGGCTTCGCCAGAAGAGAATTCCCCTGGGGAGGCTTTCCACATTCGTAATAATACTGGCACCGGTTGTGGTAAACCCTGAAACAGTCTCAAAGAAAGCATCAGGAAAGCTGCTGCACACTCCAGACAGCAAATAAGGCAAACAACCATAAAGAGAAACCAAAAACCAGCCTAAGGTAACTATAGCAAAGCCTTCCCTGTATCTGATCTCACCCTTTTGAGGCACAGCTATCGTAATAATTAAACCACTAATCAACGTAATAATAATGGAATAAATGAAAGCCAATCTATCTGGGCCCTGATCATAAACAGCCCATAACAATGGTAAAACCATAGCAAGTCCCAGGAGAACCATGGCCTTCCCCATCAAGTTAACGACCAGTCGTATGTTCATTGCCTCAAACCTTTCCGGGACTCAAAAAACTGTCCAATTTTAGGAATATTCTCTGGAACAGTAAACAGGGTTAACCTATCACCAACCTGGATTACATCATCCCCACCAGGGATGATCACCTGTTTCCCCCGCGCAATTGCCCCCACCAGAGTACCATAGGGCAGTGTAATATCTTTTAATGCCTTATTAACCACTGGTGCCCCTTCAGGTATAGTCAGCTCAATCATCTCTGCATTGCTATCCCCCAGTAATGTTACTGAAGAAACATCACCTCGCCTGATAAAGCGCAAGATTGACCCAGCTGTAAACATCTTGGGGCTGATTACTTTGTCTATATCGACATGATCGATTAAGGGAATTAAATCAGCACGACGAATCTGAACAAAGGTCTTTTTGGCACCTAGCTCTTTGGCAATAAGACAAACCAGCAGATTCAGTTTATCATCATCTGTAACCGCCACAAAAGCATCTGCCTGACCGATGTTCTCTTCCATCAATAAGTCGATATCTGTTCCATCCCCATTGATAACCAGGGTTCGATCAAGGCGGCTGGCGAATTCTTTACAATTTCTCTTATCCTTTTCGATCACCTTAACAATGTAATTTTTTCTCTCCAGCTCCTGGGCAAGGTAATAGCCGATCAGCCCTCCCCCGAGAATAGCCACATACTCGATCACGGGCAAACGTTTTGCCAAAAATAGCTTTTCGATGTGCCCCATATCCTTAGTTCGTGCCATAATAAAAACCCGATCCCCGGGCTGGATCAGATCATCACCACTTGGTATGATCAACCGCCCCTTCCGGATAACAGCCACTATGAGAAATTGGCCAGGTGAATCATACTGATGAATCTTTTGCCCCTGCATTGGAAAACCCTCTTCTATTTTCAACTCAGCCATCTGGATCTGACCATTGGCAAAATATTCGATATCCCTGGCCTCCGGGTGTTCCAGCAGTTTAACTATTTCCAACGCAGTAATCCTTTCCGGATTTATGATCAGGTCAATCCCCATTTTAGCAAGAGAGACATGACTTCCACTTTCCACATATTCCGGACTTCTGATCCTGGCAATTGTTTTTGGTACACCATACTGTTTAGCCAGGGCACAGGCCACCATATTCAACTCATCTGCCTCTGTAACTGAGATAAACAACCTGGTTTCTCGAACACCCGCCTCTTCTAGTACACCACAGTCAGACCCACTGCCGCAGATGGTTTGAATATCCAGGTGATCCTCTACGATCTGCAAGCGCTCTTCGTTCTTTTCGATGATCACTACATCATGGCCTTCCGTGGATAGCATCTGGGCTATATTAAACCCGACCTTCCCTGCCCCAACAATAATAGCTCTCATTTCATGCCTCTCCTTATCATCTTCCAAATAATTAATTACTCTATTTGATAGCTACTCCAATTACGCCACTTCTTACAAAACACGCTAGTGATCTTTTCAAACAACTACAACATCCAATCGGATTTACAGTTTCCAACATCCGTTTTTGATATCCGGATAGGATTCGATTACTATCCAACAAACTCCTTCTCAAGATAATTAATTCAATACGGGAATCTAAATATCATCACACTTGTAACCCGGATGATCTGAAAGCAAAACTTTCTATACATTATATACCACCACTTACTGGTTCACCATTAATTAACACTAATAATTAACACTAATTGGAGGTAGGTGTGGCGGGACTTATGCATCAACTGCAAACCAGCACTGCCTAGGGTGTTTAAACGATTGCGCCAATTTTTATCGCACAAACTGCTTACCCTAATTCTTTGCAGAGCAGGGATGCGGTGATTCTTAATACGTCAGCACGCAGTGTAATACTCTTGTTCTCTTTTGGTAAGGCGGATACAGCAATTCTTAATACGTCAGCTCTGGTAAGTGTGGCGCCTTCTTGAAAAAACAGGGTAATGTGTTATAATAAAAACACAATATCATTTGGGGGCGTACTGGTTTCGACGGGGGAATAGGAGCAAAAGCAGCGAGCCGGGGTTCCATCTGCCCGCAATACGGTGGAAGGCTAATAACTGCCAACAACGAATACGCACTGGCTGCTTAATTAAGCAGTCCGTCCGCCTGGCCACGCCTGCAGGCCAGTAACGGGCGTCACATAGCAGGCTCACCGGCTTTCTCTTAATCCCTGGAGAGACAGCCGGAAACACCAACAGGGATAGCTGATAGGAAGCCTGCCGGTAGGCGTCCTGGAAGCGAAAATCAAAATACCGGCTGCGCTCGGAGAAGCTTTTGTAGCCATTCTTTCGGACAGGGGTTCGATCAATTGGTCGCCCTGGGTGGCAACACCCAGGTGAAAACCTGGCTTACATCGGTGAATCCTAAACAGCAGCAGCTGTATGGTAACACCGAGGGGTGCAAGCCCTGTAGAGACTCAAGGCTTTGTCCTTGGATGGAGAGTACTAACTAAAATAAGCTCTCCATAATACGCCAGGTACCCGTTTGACGGGTAAAGATATAGTCCACGCCACAGGGAAACCTGTGGAGCCACGTGTCCCCTCGCCTCCACCAAATGAAAACATCGTCTTTGATACAATGAAACCTTGCCGGAAATGGCAAAACTATATTGTATCCAAGACTTTAACACCGCATAAAATAAGGATTTCTTCGGAAATCCTTATTTTTTTTATTTTGAGGAAACAAATCGACCATGAAAATGTGTATAGAGTTTTGGAGATAGGTTGGATGACAATTGTTCTGTAAAAAATATATATTGCTTTTAATATTACACTTTAATTATTAACAAAAATAGAAAATATCACAAAACATACATTGTAAGACCATTATCCCTATTGTAAAATGTTAGTAAGTATATTTATATAAAAGGGAGGGGGTCTGTATGGCTATTGTAAATATAACGCAAGAAATGAGAAATAGGGCATATGACTTTTCAGAGAAAATTATAATGCAAAATAATCAATTTGATAGGATGCGTCCCGCAAACGTTAATGATAGAAATGAAATAAATATTATTCGAATCAATAGAACTTATGTGGGTAAACTTGCTGAATTATGTTTTTATGAATATTTAATTGCCAATAATATAATTGTAAATATTGATGATATGTTTACAATATTTGAGGGACAAGAAAATGTAGATGATTTTGATTTTTGTCTTCCAAATGATAAAAAAATAGATATAAAAGCTGCAGTATTTAATAATCATCGTAATTTAGTTGTACCTATCGATCAGTTTAAAAATACTCCTAAAGATTACTATGTTGGCATAAAATTCGAGTGTCCTATAAATAGTAATGATTATAGATTAATAAATAGGGATACATTTACAAGAGCAATCATTAGGGGATTCTGTACCCATGATGAATTAAAAAAAAGAAGAACTATAAATTTAGGGGAGTTTGATTGCAAGGCAATACCTCTTGACAATCTTAATAACATTAGAAGATTAATTACTATGTTCAATGAATAAAGATATTTGCTAACAGATAACTTTTTAAAAGTTATCTGTTATTTTTTATCAAACATCAGCGTTTTTATTAATAAATACTAATAAATATAAAGAAATATAAAGAAATATTATTAAACTTATTGAAAGCCTATTGATATTACAATATAATAGGCTTGTATTTTGTTGCTAAATTACAGTGCATTGAGGTGGATATATAAAAATGAATGAATTAATCAGTGATAACTGGATAAATATTGAAGAGGCTGCAGAGTATCTAGGTGTAAAACCTGTAACTTTACGAACCTGGATAAAAAAGAAAAATGGCATACCTGCTCATAAAATCGGAAAACAGTGGAAATTTAAATACTCTGAATTAGATGAATGGGTTAAAAGCGGGAAAAGCGCTATAGAATAAACAGCGGGCAGGTGTAAGCAAAAATGATAAGTGTTACGATAGAAGAGGCATTAACAATTACTTGTAATTATTTATCTCAAAATTATAGTAAAGCAGATTATAATAATCTTTTCAATGAAATTTTAACCATAGCAGGTATAGATAAGTTCGAGTTTACAAAGAATGATGCCTTATACTCATACGAGAATATTCAAAAAATGTTATCGTCTTTAAATGAAAAGGAAAAGACAAGAAAGACAAAGGGGGTATATTATACTCCTATTGATGTTGTGAGATTCATATTAATTAATTCTATAAAGTCAGCTTGTGGGAAATTAAAGCCAAATGGTTTACACGTTTTAGACTTAAATGGTATTCCTTATAATTCATTTTGTTTTAATAAAACTGTTTATGACCCCACATGTGGGGCTGGAGAATTTCTGGTTGCTGCATTGGAAATAAAACTAGATTTATTGGATTTGCATAAACCAAATATTAGTAAAGGTAATCTTAAGAAACTTGTTAGCACAATAAAAGGCAATGATGTTAATATTGATTCAGTAATAATCACGAAGATCAGATTGTTTCTATGTGCATTACAACGGCAGGGTGTATCAAAAGTTATAGGTTTAGGGGAGATATTGAATAATTCTTTTGAGAGTTATGACTTTGTTCAAACACCTCCAAGCTTAGATAAACGTTATGATATCATTGTGGGCAACCCTCCTTATGTTGAAGATTCTAAGAGCGGATTATCACCTGAAAACAAATACGGAAATATATATGCAAATGTATTAGAAAATGCAGGGAAACATCTTAATCCAAATGGTTCAATTGGTTTTGTAATCCCTCTTTCGTATGTTTCGACTCCAAGAATGTCTAAAATTAGAGACGTTCTTTATTCAAGTGTGCCTGAACAATATATATTAAGTTATTCAGATAGACCAGATTGTCTGTTTACTTCAGTACATCAAAAATTATGCATTTTAATTGGCAGAAATAGAAATATGAAAAAGACTATTTTTACAAGTAATTATCGCTACTGGTACAGTGAGGAAAGACCGGAATTATTCAATACTGTAGAAGTAGTTAGAAATTCATTTTTAGAAGATGACTACATACCAAAGTTGGGAACAACTACAGATAATAACATATATAAAAAAGTAATTAGAAATGAAATGCGTTTGATAGATTTGCTAGAAGAAAATGGTACTGGTTCTATTTACTTAAACATGAGAGCTACTTTTTGGATTAAAGCTTTTGTCAAGAAACATAATGGTGGCGAATATAAGGAATATAATTGTAAAAGTGAAGAAATGGCTAATTATGTTATGTGTTTATTAAATTCATCTTTGTTTTGGTGGTATTGGATATGCATATCAGATTGCTGGCATATAACAAGAAAAGAGTTAATTGGTTTTACTATTCCTGATAATCCCAATTTTACTGAAACTAATAGATTAGCTAAACAACTTGAAGAAAAGCTAGAAAATACAAAAAAATACGTGGGAACAAAGCAAACAGAGTATGAGTATAAACATAAAGAGTGTGTAAAAGAAATTTATCAAATAGATGACTATATTAATTCATTATATGGATTAACTGAAGAAGAAAGCCTTTATATCAAAAACTTTGCTTTTCGTTACAGAATAGGTGGGGGTATTGAAGATGAATGTAATTGACCTATTTTCAGGATGTGGAGGTCTTTCTTATGGGTTTATTAAGGTTGGTTTTAATGTAAAAAAGGCAGTAGAGTTTGACCCTAGTATAGCTAAAACCTATATTATGAATCACCCTGGAGTTAATATGATTGTTGATGATATTAAAAATATTGACCAATCTGGAGTCTTTAATAAAGGTGATGCGGATGTTATTATTGGAGGTCCACCCTGCCAAGGTTTCTCTATGGCTGGGGCTAGAATCCGTACTGGTTTTATTGATGATCCTCGTAATTATTTGTTTAAGCACTATTTTAATGTTGTCAAAACAGTAAGGCCAAAAGTTTTTATTATGGAAAATGTCAAAGGTATAATGACAATGCAAAATGGAAAAATCTTCGATGAAATATTGAGAATTTTTTCCGATAAGGAAATGTTAGATGGACAACCATATATTGTGAATCATCGTATAGTAAAAGCGGTTGATTTTGGAATTCCTCAGAAAAGAGAAAGAGTAATAATTATAGGAACAACAAAAAAAGATGTTAATTTCGAGCTAGTTTGGAAAAAAACTAAAGAGGAAATTGAAAAAGATTATCCCAGCTATTTCCAACCAGTTACCGTTGCTGATGCTATCGGAAATCTACCTCATACTACAGTGGATGGCAATATTGCCAATCCAGAACCTCAAACAGAATACCAAAGATTTTTAGCTTGTAACTTGACAACAATTACGAATCACACTCAAACAAAACATTCTAAAGTTGCTGTTGAGCGAATGCGAAAAGTTGATAATGGTAAGAATTTCACTGTTCTAGATGAAAAAATAAATTCTGTTCATAGCGGTTCTTATGGCCGTTTGTGTTGGGATGAGCAAGCACCAACAATTACTTCAAGATTTGATACACCAGCGGGTGGAAGATTTATTCATCCCGTTGAAAATCGTACTCTTTCGCCACGTGAGGCAGCTCGCATACAGAGTTTTCCAGATAATTTTATATTTTATGGAAATAAAACATCAATATGCAAGCAAATTGGCAATGCAGTACCACCAAAAATTTCTTACTTTTTAGCTCGATTTGTTAGATCTATGATAAATAAAGAGGAGTCAACATATGAATCCGCTATTGGAAAATAAATTAAATGAGCTCAAAATCGCATCAGATTATGAATGTTGGTATCTAGTGAAACAACCTACTGCTTTTGATAGTCTATGTTACCTAGTTTCGTTTTTAAAAGAATATAAGACAAAAGATGTTCAGGGTAATTTACAAGAATTTATTAGTGATAAGATTTCGGCATTACAACAGGTTAAACCAACTATTGTTATATCTGACAATTACCGCGCACTACGGGTGGCTGCTTTTTTTGGGCTAATTACCATGAACTCAAGTAGTTACGCGGATGCTATCATTACTGATACCTATGAGGAAATTTATTCAAGATGTAATGGAAACTTTGAAAAAACTGATTTATATATTGATGTAATTCAAAGACAAATTGAAAAAATGTTTATTAGTTCTTCTATTGATGAAGAGAATAATGGAGTGAGACAAGACTATAGACTTTATCCTGTAATGTTGTTATATAAAGTATTATTAGAACTTGGTCGTGCTACAGGTAATTACTTCATATCTATGGCAGAATATAGATATTTAGTAGCAACCACAAAAAAATTTGAGGATTTTCTTGACACACTTTTATTAATTATACTTTTACGCAGAGAAAACAAAGTAGTTAGTGAATTTGAACAATACCGTAGCAAATTTGATAACAGATTAATACAAGCGCTTAAACAATTATCAACTTTGCAGGTGGAAAGAGATTCTATTTCGCTTAATCCTAATACCTTAAGCGAGGTTGCGCATAAGGTCTTTATTTTTGAAGAAAACCCAAACATTTTTGCAACAGATACTTATCTTGAATT